>CALMKY010000704.1 GCA_937867195.1 uncultured Saprospiraceae bacterium
GTATAAGGCTTAATCGTACGATCGCCTTTGCGAATGTTGGTCGCCCATGGACTTTTACCAATACCGAACCCTGAATGAATGATCAGACCTTGACCAAACGAAATTGAATAATCTCCAAGGGCGATGGATTCGAATTGTTTGTTGAGTTTTCTGATGTACGCATGCAATGACAAAAAATCAAAACCTTTATTATTAGAGCCGGAAAAAAATTCTTCGCCTGGATCCTTTTCTCCGGTAATTCCGAGGCTTAAATGATTTTCAAATGTCTGATGATAACGAAAATAAACTCGGGACGGCGAACCTAGGTAAGGAGGAACGCCGGTTCGGTTGCTTGGGAGGTAACCCGTTGCGTTTTCAAGATATCTTCCCCATCGTGCAAACAGTATATGATCACTCAATCTCATCATGTCCATCAAAGTGATATTGTATTGTTCAAATCCGGCATCAAGGGAAATTAAAGGTAATATGCCCTTGATCGTTTGCACATCAAAACCCGGCACGACTTGTAATTCATAATAACTTATGAGCTTGCCATATTGCTGGATATATTCTTTTAATGATGCTATTTGAAATGGTCTTAATAATATGAAATCGTCCAGCTCATCGAGCTGATTCAGATTGATTTTGTGAGATCGAAAATATTCATAGCGATCTATCAGTGTATTAAAATCAAAATCACCTTCTTCAGCCCTGGACTCTACATAGGCCTGAACGATATCTTCAACTCCGGTTTCAGTATCCTTTTCCTTCTCAAGAGCATCTTCTACATGGTTAACGGATGTATCGATTTGACCAATTAATGAGGCGAATCGAATTAAAATCAAAACAAAAAAGATGGACACCCTCCTCCAAGAACGGCGGGGAGAATGGAGAGACTTTTTTGTTCCTGTATTGAATTTATCTTTGAATAAATTCAATAGCGTATCAATAATCAAATTGATTACGTTCTGTGGGTGTTTCATATTTTAATTTTCTTTATTCTATCTCTACGATCATTTCTGTTTCGACAGCGATGTTTCTGGGTAAGGCTCCCATCCCGACAGCACTTCGTGCATGCCGGCCTTTCTCACCAAAGGCAGCCACTAATAAATCAGAACAACCATTGATAACTTCTGGCTGATTACCAAAGTCAGGAGTACAGTTCACCATGCCGAGTACTTTGATGATGCGTTTAACTTTAGACAATTCCCCAATTTCATCTTTAACAGCAGCTATCATTTGGATGGCAGCCAGCTTAGCGGCTTCATACCCTTCGTGTACGGTCAGATCTTTACCAAGTTTTCCTGTGACGAGGGTTCCGTCAGGTCGATTAGGTCCTTTCCCGGAAGTATAAATCAATTTACCTGTGCGTACCGCATTCACATAATTCGCGACCGGCGCACCCGCTTTTTGTAAGGTGATTCCCATTTCTTTTAATTTTTCTTCAGGAGTAGTAGGCATGATATTAATTTTTTTTGTTATGTCGATTACTGAAATTAAATAAAATTAGATTTTATTTAATTTTAAAATCATTCATTTTCATTTCAATCCATTAAAAGTAGCAAAATAATCGATTACGCAGTCAAATGTGCAATCGTTATCATCTTTTTCTCTTTGAAAATCTGCGAAGTATATCGACTTAAGTACTTTCTTTTTGTTTATTTTTGCGGCCTCGTATGTATTTATTGGGATTTGATTTAGGAAGCTCTTTTATCAAAGCTTCTTTGCTTGATGCAGACACCCAAATCAAGGTGGGATCTGCACAGGTGCCGGATCATGAAATGCCGATGATGGCCATCCATCCGGGATGGGCAGAACAAGATCCTGAACTGTGGTGGTCATTGATCAAACAATTAACTCAAAAAATAATTCACCAAACAGGTATTGATGGTAAACAAATTGCCGCTATCGGTATATCGTACCAGATGCATGGATTGATTTTACTCGATCACCAAGGTAAATCTTTGAGGCCTTCCATTATTTGGTGTGATAGCCGGGCAGTCAAAATAGGAGATGAAGCGTTTGAAGCATTAGGCCATGATTATTGTTTGTCACATTTACTGAACAGTCCGGGGAATTTTACAGCATCCAAGCTGCGGTGGGTATTATTGAATGAACCCAAAATGGCAGAAAGCATTAAAGCATTCCTATTACCTGGTGATTTTATCAATTTCAAATTAACCGGAGAGATCAACAGTACAATTTCTTCTTTGAGTGAGGGTATTTTCTGGGATTATAAGACTCAATCCTTATCCAAAGAATTGATGTCATATTATGGTATTTCTCGAACCTGGGCTCCTGAAATTTTACCTGTTTTTTCTATCCAGGGAACAGTATCTACTGTCGTTGCAAAGGAACTTGGATTACATGCTGGTATACCGGTTTGTTATCGGGCAGGTGATCAACCCAATAATGCTTTTTCCTTAAATGTAAATCAACCCGGGGAAATTGCGACCACAGCTGGTACAAGTGGTGTCGTCTATGGCATTCAGCACCACCTCACAACGGATCCTTTGTCAAGGGTTAATGCTTTTGCACATGTCAATCATACATCGACCGATCCACGCATTGGTATGTTGCTTTGCGTAAATGGAACAGGCATTGCGAATTCTTGGTTCAAAAAATTAATAAGTGCAGGTGGAAATATAGATTATAATCAATTAAATGATCGTGCCGCCGCAGTAAAAGCCGGATCTGAAGGACTGCAATTTTTCCCATTTGGCAACGGAGCCGAAAGAATGCTTGGAAATAAACTAATACAAAGCCATTTCAAGGGTCTTGATTTTAATCAGCATAATCTAAATCATATGGCCAGAGCAGTGCAGGAAGGAATCGTCTATGCTTTAAACTATGGCACCGATCTTCTCAAATCTAATGGATTAGCTCCCAAAACCATCAAAGCTGGTAAAGCCAATATGTTTTTAAGTCCTGCTTTCAGGCAAATGTTTAGTACGCTGATCGATGTACCACTTGAATTCTATGATACCGATGGGGCTACCGGAGCCGCT
>CALMKY010000705.1 GCA_937867195.1 uncultured Saprospiraceae bacterium
TTATGGGTGAAGGCTTTGAGAGTATCCAAGGTAAAATTCGATATGGACGTGGTGTCGTTTCCGGTACTGTACCAGATTCTCGCCTGACTTGGATTAGCATTCGCTTCTCCAAGATTACTGATGTTTAACTTAAGATTGAATGGAGCGTTGACAAAAATCAAACTGTCCGTAAATCCAAAGGTATTTACAGCCAGGTCAGGCAATGGATTCCGGATATTGATCGTCATCGTCTGACAATTATTGGTTTTTGAAGATTCTTGCAATTTATTATTAAAGTCAATGCAAACATTGAGATAGTAAGTTCCAATCGGTACATACTCCGGTATTTGTAATCTCAACTTTTTACGAAGTGTATCTCCTGGCGAAATCCCTTTTACCGTATCCAATGCTACACGATAGGATCCTCCGCCTTTCAACAAAGGCTTGAACGACAGGTAAAATTCATTCACCACACTGTCGGATGGTACGACTCCTATATTGGTCATCAGAAAAGGAAAATCAAAAAATCCACCCTTTCCTATAGTACCAAATGAAACTGAAGAGTAATTTTTTAAATCCGGTAAAGGAGATAACACGGTAACCGGATCTGATTTGCAATTATTATTCTTCGATAGTTCACTGATTCGATTATTCGGATCGATACAAAGGACCAGGTATCTGTTTCCTTCCAGATCCGGATTGGTCAAAACATAATTTATAGTCGTATCGGTAAATCCATTTACATCAAGAAGTGGTATATTGACAGTAGCTAAATATACCGAAGAGCCATCAAGATCCGGAGATCCAGAAAGATAAAGGTTTGCAACGGTAGTGATAGCGTTCTTTTTTGTTCCGATGTTTTTGATTCTTATTTTGATTGGGCTGACTTTATTCAAAACTATTTTATCCGCATCGAGAACATCCACGGTCAAATCCGGTAATGCATTGATGATGCTGATCGCAGTAGAAACGCAATTATTATTTTCTGAAGATTCAATCACTGAATTTTTACTGTCCGCACAAACGATGATGTAATAGTTACCGGCATCAAATCCTTTGGTAACATTGAACGCACCTTGATAAGTGGAGCCCTGCGTCAAAGCTTGTGCTGGCGATTCTCCCAGGAGTTGGTCAGCTCCGTCCAAAGTGCTGTTTGCAGATAGGTATAGAGCTGTGGTGGAACCAGTTGCCTGATCCTGACCTATGTTTTGAACATCATAATTTATTGAAAACGGACTTGATGACAATACAGGAGTTGGACTGAATTTTACATTGCTAATGGTCAAATCCGGTTTAGGTATTGAAATATTGATGGCATAGCTTGTACAATTATTATTTTCATTCGATTCTGAAACCGCGTTGTTCGCGTCAGCACAGATAACGACGTAATAATTTGACTGACTTAATTGATTCGGTATGGTGATGGGAGCACTAAATTCCGAACTGCCATTAGTCGCCAATGAGGGAATATTGGAAGTAAACAAACTAATGTCGTTATTGGACAATGCGGCGTCTGTAGACAATGCGATGGCAAGGTTAGATGATCCTGCCAGACCGGATCCAATATTTTTTACAAAGCCATTGATAGAAAATTGTGTACCTGCATTCGCTGAAGATGGAATACTATTATTGATTCCGATGGTTAAATCCGGCTGTGCAGGAGGAGTAGGAGGAGGGGTCGGTGTCGGGGTCGTGGAGATTGAAAGAGTAAGAGCCACTGAACTACAATTATTGGTTTCACTGGACTCAGAAATTACATTGGCGACATCTGCGCAAACAAAATAATAATAAATACCGGATGCGCTGTTTGAAGGCAAGGTTACATTGAAAGCGGTAGAAGCGCTACCCGATGCCCCGATGGCAGGGAAAGTAATATCGGAAACGGTGGCATCATTATTTGATAGAGTATTATCGGAAGACAAGTAGACCCTGGTGGTAGAGGATACCGTCGCCGCACCTCCTGTATTACCAACTGTAAAGGATAGTGAAGCCGGGGTCGCTGCCGAAGAGATGGTATTAGGTGAAATTGCAATTGCTGAAATTTTATAATCTGCAGGGGTAGGGGTCGTGCCTCCTCCTCCGCCACCACTCGTTGACCCGCAAGTAGCCAGACAACCAGCACTGTTATATCTTGATCTGATCAGATTCCCGGGCAGAGGTCCAAATCCATTCGTTAATGATATACCTACACCAGCTTTCAAGTGACAATAGGACATGATCGTACCCCCATTTGCAGGTGGTATGGGACCATCACTTGAACAGTTACCCTCATGTGCGTAACAGCCATCTATTGGTCCGCCGGGCCAGCTGCAGGAATGCGTATGAGGAGAACCAACGTTATGCCCCATTTCGTGAGTAACCACATTCACAGACCATGAATAGCTTGGGTAAGCAGAATAGGAACTGAATACTTCGCTGTATGCGTACGGTAAACCCCCACATAATTCATCTAACCAAGCAACTCCACTCGCAGAACCGGAAGTTAACCTTACGAGATGGGCTAGATTTCCATTAAATCCATTGGACAGGGCATTGCCAAAATCAGTCAAACCGTTGGATGCTCCGGCTCCATAGGGTTCAGCAGTTGTCCAGACTTTAATTTGCGAAATACTTGTG
>CALMKY010000706.1 GCA_937867195.1 uncultured Saprospiraceae bacterium
CGGTGATAAAACGGCCTTATTTACTTTCATTACCGAACAAATAGGCAATTCGATCAGAATCAGTTCCCTGATCAATATTAAGAAAACGACCTATACCACGGATGAATACGAAGGCATCCGTGAATTATTTGAGCAAATCGTCCGAAAGCAAAGCGAGAAAATAGAATTTACAATTTCAAAATAAATATAATTCGCAACTCGTAATTTGTAAACTCGTAATTTGTAAAATTGTAACTTATAAATTCGTAATTACTCATTGCTCCAGCTCGTACCCTCTTTGCTGTCTTTCAACTGGATCTTTACACTTGCCAATCCATCCCGGATTTTATCAGAAGTTGAGAAGTCCTTTTTCGCTCTCGCCTGGGCACGAAGATCGATGAGCAATTGCATGACACCATTCAGTTTTGACCCTTCTCCGCTGGTAGTTGCATCTTCGTTTTTAAGACCGAAAATTTCGTGAACCCAAATTTTGATCTCAGATTGCAACCGGCTCAATGTATCTTTTGAAAGTTGATTGACATTGGTATGACCGTCTTTGAAAGAATTGATTCGTGTCACCAGGTCAAAGACCGCTGCCAACGCTTTTGGGCTATTGAAATCATCATTCATTTCGGAATAAATAGAATCGATGATTTGATCAATCTCTTTATTTAAATCCGTGTTGAGAGCTGATTCATTAGTCGATAGATTAGATACGGCTTTCGTCGCTTCTATTAATCTTTTAAATCCTTTTTCGGCAGCTTGCAATGCATCATCGGTAAGATCGAGTGTACTGCGATAGTGGGTCTGCAACATAAAAAAGCGGATTACCATCGGAGAATACGATTTGGTAATAAACTTAGATTCACCCGTAAATAATTGTCCCGGAGAAATCGTATTGCCATCGCTTTTACTCATTTTCTTTCCATTGAGCAAAAGCATATTGGCATGAAGCCAATATTTTGCAGGAGTATGATGAAAACATCCAATGTTTTGAGCAATTTCATTTTCATGATGTGGAAACTTTAGATCATAACCGCCGCCGTGGATATCAAAGGTCTCACCCAGGTATTTAGTACTCATGGCGCTACATTCGAGATGCCATCCGGGAAATCCTTCTGACCAGGGTGAAGGCCAATGCATGAGATGTCTTTCGTCTGCTTTGATCCAGATAGCGAAATCAGCCGGATGATCTTTTTCATCCTGATTTTTAAGAGTTCTGGATTCATTGATCAGGTCGTCCATGATCTTTCCGGATAGTTTGCCATATTCTTCCCGTTCCTGGATCAGCTTTTGCGTGTTGAAATAAACCGATCCGTTTCTTTCGTATGCAAAGCCGTTAGCCAATATTTTCTTGACCATTTCGATCTGTTCGACGATATGCCCGGTAGCCCGCGGTTCAATACTGGGAGGCAACGTATTAAATACATTCATCATATGATGAAATCCATTCATATAGCGTTGCACCACTTCCATTGGCTCAAGCTTCTCGATGCGTGCTTTTTTCGATACTTTATCTTCTCCTTCGTCGGCATCACCTTCAAGATGACCTACATCGGTGATATTGCGTACATATCTTACTTTATAACCCAGGGCCAGTAGATAACGGTAAATCACGTCAAACGATACGAAGGTCCGACAATTGCCCAGGTGTACATCGCTGTATACGGTCGGGCCGCATACATACATCCCTATGGCATCGTCATGGATGGGTTCCAGTCTTACATGTTGTCGCTGATAGCTGTCATAGATAAAAAGGTCACGATTCATTGGCGCGAAGATACGGTTTGAGTCGATATGGTAGATTGAGACACAATTTTTGCAATAATGCTACTACTAATTTTTATCATTAATCATATTTTGCAGGAATGACAATTTGTATAAAATCAATAGATTACAACCTAATTCCCGAGAAGGCTAGATAATAACGCCTGTATATCAAAATAAAAATTGGTAGTGTTTAAATAACTGTGTAAAGGGTTGAACGACGACCAGGAATGATTAAGA
>CALMKY010000707.1 GCA_937867195.1 uncultured Saprospiraceae bacterium
ATGTCTTCGGATGGTATCAAATGATGACAGAGCCGGCAATTTGATTTACTTCTTTAAATGGATGTCTTGGTATCCACGGCAGATTCTGCCCCAGGAAATCGATAATAAATGGAACAAACGTATTGTTGATTACTTTTCTGTGTTTGATATAACAGGTAAGGGTAATCGGGATTGCACCGACACTGCTTTTTATTTCCAGGGCTGTACGTGAAAATCGAACCCTGCATTTCTTTAGCTTGATGCTTTGTCGAATGATTTCAAAAAGAATATTTAAATAAATTTGATATTCTTTGTTCTTGGATTCATCAATTCCCAGGAAATGCGCTTCACATTCTGAATCATCTTCGATGGTAGTGAAAAACGCGATAAGTTGTCCATTCAAACGATAGGTATAAAGATGAAATTGATCCCCCAATTGTTTTTTAAGTTCGATGAAATATTCCGGATGTAAATCAAATAAATTGAATTCAGCGTTTGTTGAAGTCTGCTTGTACAATTCATACAATTCATGGTTACATTCGATTATTTCTTCAAGGTTGATTTCCGTGCGTTTAAGCCGGCTGGCAGCTTTGATTGCTCTTTTTGCCCTGACTCTGTATTTTGATAATAAATCCTCTAAGTAAGCATCAAAACTATCCCAATGGTTCTGGATATCCATCATCATGGAAGGTTGAATCGTAAAACTATGATAGGTGCTGTTTTCCAACGGCTTATTGGTATCATAAAAATCTTTTACAAGCGTGACATTGGTATCCGTATTGTTTGACCGCAGCCATCCCTGAACTTCCTCGATCAGGTATTGATAGATCAGGCTTTCGCTTGTTCGGTACTCATTTTTTAGAAAATAACCTACCGGTCCGGATATCAATAAATTTCCACAAACCAATGTATTAAATTCAACCAGATTTTTTACCAAGCCTGTCAGTTTCTTATGTAGGCGGCAAAAAAAATCATTTTCTGTTTCTCCTCTCCTGACACTTTCTGAAGCTTTAAAATATTTGACCTGAAAATAATAGAAACCAATGGGTTGATAATCCTCATTGAAGAGGATTAAATAGATAGGAGTTAAACCTTGTGGTGGACAAACTTCGATGGCTTTAAGAAAAGGGTAATCCAGAAGGGTTGTCGGTATGGATAAATCCCGGATTTCGCTTTTAATCTCATCCACCTGAAAGCCAACCGTGATATAAAATGGATTGGCATAACCTGGAATCTTAATGGGCACTTGAGTCATTGAATAAGAGCAGTTTTCTCGTTAAAAGCTTTTGCAAGTATACTGGCTAAAGTCTCTTCCGTCAAGAACAATATACTAATTCCCCATTTGCAAAGTTGGGTATCCGTGTTTCGTCGACCTATTCTGGTTATTTTTGCATGAATGCATGGAGTTAAATCATATACCCGATACATAGTTGGTATATTGTTTTTATTCTGTTTGAGGAAAGGCAGTTCCCAAATTTATTGTGGTACAGATGCATATTTTAGGGAGAATCATCTTACAAACCTTGCATTTCCCAGGCATGAACTTTTAGAAACCAGGGGCAATATCATAATTAAAGTAGTTGTCCATATTGTCTATACCAACGCAGATGAAAACCTGCCGGATCAACTCGTCAGGGACCAGATTGCTAAACTCAATATCGATTTTACGAATGATTCACAAGATAAACCCACCATCCCAAAAGAATTTAGGTCATCCGTCGGAAGTCCTTTCATCCGGTTTTGCCTCACAAATCAGGATCCGGCCGGCAAATCATCGACCGGTAT
>CALMKY010000708.1 GCA_937867195.1 uncultured Saprospiraceae bacterium
GTTTAACGGATCCTGACCACTCCGGTTTTTAGTTTGGTACAAAGCTTCTTCCACAGCAGTCATTGCACTATCGATTGATTTCGATTTTTGATAAACATCTTTCATAGAAGGATCGTCTTTAATCTTTTCATTGTACACATTGAGCTGCGCTCTCAAGGCCCTGATGTCAGAGATCGTTTGATGTATTTCGGACAGTTTCTTATTGTTTTGATTTATAAATTCTACCTGTCGTTGAATATCTTCCTCACTGGCTGTCGTAGCCGGGGATTTAATGATTTTAAATTCTTTACTATCGTTGGCAGATTTGGAGGCAAGATGCACTTTATAAGTACCGGGTGCAGCCATCGGACCTGTCAGAGAACCTGCCCACATAATGAGTCCGTCAAATTTTTTAGCATCCGGGTATCGAAGATTCCAATTAAAACGATTGGATCCTTTTTTAGGTTCTAATTTTTCTTCACCCTCTTTGGGAAAATTCGAAAATGTAACAATAGGAGAACCACCGCTTTCAAGCAAACTAAGTTTGATAGTATCGTTTTTTCCGGGAGCATCAGGTAAATAATAATGGATGATCACTCCACCAGGGTGGTTCTTACCAGTCGTCAGGTTGGTACCCCGATCATTGCCACCGATGCGAAAGGCATCCAATGGTTTAAAAAGAAAAGATTGTGCTTTGTTGATTTTGTCGTTGAGCTGGTACAGAGGGGTTAAATCATCAATCATCCAGAGAGACCGTCCTTGAGTCGCCGCGATCAAATTATTATTTTTAACCACCAGGTCAGTTATGGGAACGATGGGCATATTCCATTGCATCGATTCCCAGCGCATGCCATCATCAAATGAAATATACATACCTGTTTCGGTGCCGGCATACAACAAACCTTTTCGGGTAGGATCTGCCCGGACGACCCTTGTAAAATGTTCTTCTTTAATGCCGCTTACAATTTTTTTCCAGGTTTTGCCGTAATCTTCTGTCTTCAAAATATAAGGAGCAAAATCTCCCTGCTTATAGCCCGTAGCTGCCACATACGCTCCCCCATCATTGTAGGGGTCGGGTTCGATACAATTCACCATGGTCCATAAAGGCAATAGATTTGCCGGAGGAGTTATATTGGACCAGTTTTTCCCTCCATCTCTCGTGATCTGTACCAAGCCATCGTCTGTGCCGATCCAAATTAAATCTTTTACTCTTGGGGATTCCGCCATCGCAAAAATCGTACAATAGTATTCCACACTTGTATTATCCTTGGTAATGGGTCCACCGGATGCTTCCATACGACTACTATCATTTTTGGTCAAATCAGGGCTTAGCAATTCCCAGGTCTGGCCTTCATCTGTAGTTGCATGCAAATGATTGGACCCTGCATAGAGTTTTTTGGGATTGTGAGGAGAAAAAAACATAGGAAAATTCCATTGAAAGCGATAAGCCGCACCGGATGCCCCTGAACCCATCGGGTTGTCGGGATGTACATCGACGGATCTCTCTATTTTTTTACGATGATCTACTCTTTCCAACAAACCGTCATAACTTCCACCATATACTATATCATCATTGAGTGGATCGACGGCAAGATAGCCTGATTCACCGCCGGCTGATACTTCCCAATCAGCTTCAGTAATTCCAAATCCTTCTGTGCGATGGAATACCCTCAAAGTGGAATTATCCTGCTGAGCTACATAGATGCGGTACGGAAAATGATTGTCGGTCGTGACACGATAATATTGAGCAGTAGGCTGGTTGTGATAAGTAGACCAGGATTCACCTCCATCGTTTGAAATTTGAGCCCCTCCATCATCTGCGGCAATCATGCGTTGATTATCTTCCGGAGCAATCCACAAATCATGATGATCACCATGGTTGGTATTATAACTTATAAAAGTCTTACCTCCATCTTTTGATTTATGATAAGAAACATTCATGACATAAACGATATCCTCATCTTTTGGATCAGCATAAATTCGAGAGTAATACCATGCGCGTTGTCTAAGATTGCGGTCTTTACTTTGCGCCGTCCAGGTCTTGCCCCCATCGTCTGATCTGAAGACTCCTCCATCTGCATTTTCGATAATGGCATACACACGATCGCTATTGACAGGCGATACGGATACACCTACGATGCCCCAAGTACCGGATGGTAATCCTTTATTGGCTGAAATATTGGTCCATGTCTCACCACTATCGGTTGATTTCCATAGTGCACAACCCGGGCCACCTGATTCCAGAGAATAAGGCGTCCGTCGGATTCTCCAAGTACTCGCATACATAATACGTGGATTATTGGGGTCAAGACATAGATCAACTGCCCCTACCGTATCGTTGACAAATAATACTTTTTTCCAGGTTTTTCCACCATCGATGGTCTTAAAGACTCCACGGTCTGGATGTGGAGCAAATATATTTCCTATGGAAGCTACGTAAGCAATATCCGGGTTCGTAGGATGAATGCGAATGCGTCCGGTAAATCTGGTTTTGTCCAATCCCAGTGATTTCCAGGTATTACCGGCATCTTCTGATTTCCACACACCATATCCATAGGAGGTATTACCTCTTACTGTTTCTTCTCCACCACCTACATAGATTACATTCGGATCAGATAATGATACTGCTATGGATCCTATGCTTCCTCCAAAATAACCATCACTTATATTTTTCCACGTATTCCCGCCATTTGTCGTTTTCCATACTCCACCTCCTGTGCTACCAAAATAATACAGATTTGGTTTCCCGGGCACACCGGTTACCGTGCAGGACCTGCCTCCTCTGAATGGACCAAGATTGCGCCATTGCATCGAATTATATAATGAAGTATCATAAGTCAAAGTTGGTGATATAGATACCACCGGGGCAGGTGGATTTGTAACAAGTGTTGTTTTTTTCTTTTGAGCAATTATAAGTTGTGAAATTGCCAATAAAGAGAGAAGAAAAATACCGCGAGTCTTAAATTTCATTTTTTATCGATTTGTGGATAAATGTAAAAAAAGAATTTAATCGGTTCAAGGTTTTTATGTTATCCCGAATTGATTTGGGTATGGTTGGATTCTGAGCGACCTCCTGCATGCTTATTTGTGCCAAACGATCGCATTCCAATCCCCCATTTCTTTGACTTTAATTTCTTTTACTCCTAAACCCTTGACTGCATTCAAGATCTGACCAAGGTCACTTGCTATAAATCCGGAATACATCCCGATTCCACCCTGAGCCAGCAACCTATAGATGTCATGATTGTTTTGCAGTAGGACATCTCTTGTAATATTGGCTAAGATGACATCATATTTTTCATTCAAATTCTTTAGATGATCCTCTTGCCACACTTTGATACGGGAACAATTGTTCAGCATCCTGTTTTCTTCTGTATTCTCGACACACCAACTGTCGTAGTCGATGGCATCGATATCAGAAGCTCCTAACTTCTCTGCTGCGATGGCCAAAATTCCTGACCCGCAACCGAAGTCCAGTACTCTTTTACCTTTGAAGTCTATTTCGAGCATGGCAGATAAAATCATATGGGTGGTTGCATGATGACCAGTGCCAAATGCCATTTTCGGATCGATTACGACTTCCATCATATCAGACATCGGCTTATGGAATGTGGCCCTTACATAGATTTGATCATCGATGGTGATGGGTGAAAAGGTGGATTCCCATTGGGCATTCCAGTTTTGTTGTTTGACGATTTTGAAGGATGTATATGGATAAACGGATTGGATCTTTACTTCGATCCCATCTTTCCATAAACTCACGGGCAGATAGCCATCGATGCAATCTTCTTCTTCATGAAATGCGTCGAAACCCAATTCATACAATTGAGCGTAGGCTATATCGTGCATGCCTGCATCAAATGTAAAACAATAATAATCTTCATTTAACTCAGCCATAGATTGTATGATGATAGGCGTCCCATGTATTGATCATCAGTGCACAGACAGTCATCGGACCTACTCCACCGGGCACGGGGGTTATATAAGAACATTTTTGTGCTACATTTTCAAAATCCACATCACCCACCAAACGATACCCTTTCCTTGTATTGACATCGGGTAATGAATTCATGCCGACATCGATGATCACTGCTCCTTCTTTAACCATATCCTCTTTTACAAAATGAGTTGCTCCCAGTGCTGCAATGATCATATCTGCAGCACGCGTATAATCAGCCAATCCCACTGTGCGCGAATGACAAAGTGTGACCGTGGCGTTGCCCGGATATCCTTTACGGGATAATAAGATAGATACCGGCGTACCTACAATATTACTACGACCTAATACGACGACTTTCTTGCCATCCGTCGGAATTTTATAATGCTCGATCATCTTCAGAATGCCCAGCGGGGTAGCCGGTACATAACTTGGCAATCCAATGACCATTCGGCCGACATTCATAGGGTGAAATCCATCCACATCTTTTTTAGGGTCGATGGCCAGTAAAATTGTTTGATCGTTGATATGCCTTGGCAATGGGAGTTGTACGATAAATCCATCGATTTCATCGTTTTCATTTAAAGCCAGGATGATTTCGAGCAATTCACTTTCTGTAATCGTAGATGGTTTGTGAATCAATGTAGATTCATACCCTGCTTCGGCACACGATTTAATTTTATTCTTAATATAGGATGCACTGGCTGGATTGTCCCCAACTAATACAGCCGCAAGGTGAGGTGCTCTCCTCCCCGATTCAGTGACCAAACGGACCTTGGATAAAAGATCAGTTTTTATCGATTTTGAAACCAGGAGACCATCCAGTAATTGCATGGGCAAATATAGTAGTTTGCATCAGTTTTTGTTTCTATTCCAAAAGTTTGACAGATGGGAAAAAAGCAATTGAATCGGATTCGCTCCTATTTTCAATAAACAAATGATTGACTTTAGTCCACCACGCAATTATTAATAAAACTATACAAAAAACAGGGGATAGCAATCCTTTATTGGGCTTTTACTTCAAATCAATCTATTCTAAACTTGAAGCCCGCATACCATCGAATCCCCATCGTCGGGGCATACAGCCTCGTTGCATCAAAATATGATGACAAAGCCTGAGCCGGGCTTACAATAGAATATTTTTGAGTATAATTTCCCAGGTTTTCTATTCCTGTATACACTTCAAATTTTGAGGGAGCATAACTGATATGCCAATTAACCAACAGATACGTTGGAGAAATGTTTTGATGCCCCTGACTTCCCTGGGTAGGATAATAAGAAATATCTAATAGCCTTTGAGGTCCTACAATCTGAAAGGTCAGATTGGTAATCCACTTACTTTCATCTGCATTGTAATCAATAGTAACCAATCCTCGATTTCTTGGCAAATAGAGTTTGTCTAGTAAATCTGAATTATTTGTAAGCCGATATTTTGCATCGGTATATTTATAAGCCAGTTTAAAGCCGAAATGCTCGTTGACTTGAAATTGATTTTGCAGTAAAAAATAGTTGATTCGGGATCCCCGGCGTACATATCGATTTATGATTTTGCTGGTTAGGGATTCTATATCCTGGATGTTTTGATCCAGGAAGAACGTATGATAAAAATCCGCACTTATATTCCATTCGAATGGTCCGCCTAAAAATATTTTTTGATTATAACTCAACCCGTAGTTATTGGCTACATCCAATCCAATGCTTTCAGCGGTCATATATCTGCCCAAACCGATGAAATGAATATTGTCGCTAATTATATTCGGCATGCGATATGCCCGGCCGGCAGAAGCTCTTATCGTGCCATAATCTTCAACCTGGTATCGCATGGAAAACCTGGGTGTGATGCGGGCGCCATAATCTCCAAATTTATCCATTCTCAATCCCGAAGTAAAACCAAATTTAGTATCCTTGGTATCTGCATGGTACGAGTATTCACTGAATATACCCGGTATAAATTCATTTCTATCAAAAATAAAATCAGAAAAACCCTCCCGGGTATTGCTCCGCCGCATACTGATTCCACTTAACAGTAAATGATCTTTGCTTCCAAACTTCTCTTGATAAATCAGATTGGTATACGATGAAACATCTGTACCATTGGCTTGCCTTGCATACGAAGCATCGTATTCGTGACGTTGGATGTGCCATTGAAAGCCAATCGAACGATCAGGATCTTTAAAACCCAAAAAGCCGATGTTGCCAAAAATTTCCAATCTCTGATTTGTATGATCATATGTTAACAAGGGATCTTTATGATCGATCGAGGGATGATGGGTCTGACCGCCTTCACGATGATCATAGATACCATGTACATTGATTTGTCCTTCCCATGTCCGAGATTGGAAATGCACACGTTCCATCAAATTGATTTGTTTCTTGCGAGGTTCGTCAAGAAAGCCATCCTGGTTCGCATCGGAATGATGCCCTTCTGAACTTGCATGGGCTAACGTACCCAATGCCCAATGTTCATTAAATACTTTGTTCGTAACAAGGTTACCTTCATATCGGGCCCTGTGATTGGCATATCCATTCAGCAGTAGTTTTGGGCCGTTTTGCGGATCGATCAGGTCAACATTAATCTGACCGGCTAACCCATCGGACCCATTCACCACCGTACCGGCACCTTTGCTGACTTGTATCGCTTTGAGCCACTGACCCGGTATAAAATCAAAAGCAAATGGTGTAGCAAAATTGTACATCGTCGGTCGCGAATCAATCATGACTTGAGAATAAATTCCTCGAAGACCTAACATTTCGATTTCCCGCGTGCCCAATGCCGCATTTGTATAATTTGCATCAACGACGGCACTGGTTTCAAAACTTTCCGACAAATTACAACATGGGGCCTTTCGCAACTCTCGCGAGGTGATCACCTCTTTATTGGTGTTGCTCAGGGAGGATACATAGGTATCGCTTCGTTTTGATTTTACTTCCACTTGTTGAAGCTCAATATTTTCATTTAACGTGAGTTGCACTTGATCTTGCGAAGATGTAATTTTCAGCTCTTTGTCGGTATAGCCTATATACGAAATAACCAATACCGAATCGTCTTGATTGCGTCTTATTTCAAAATGACCTGTGGAGTCAGTAA
>CALMKY010000709.1 GCA_937867195.1 uncultured Saprospiraceae bacterium
TTTTTACCTGCCATGGGAAACCAGGCTCCTGCTTTGACGGTTGCATCATTGGCTACGATCATACAAAGTCTGCCATGGATTTTGCCAATACCGGTGACTACTCCGGCAGCAGGGCAACCACCTTCTTCTGGATACATTTCATACGCAGCCAAGGCACCAATCTCCAGAAAATCAGATTCCACATCAATTAATAATTTAATTCTTTCCCTGGCGGTCAGTTTACCTTCTTCATGTAGTTTATCAATTTTCTTTTTTCCGCCTCCCTGGTGTACTTCGTTTAATCGATGGTTGAGTTTACTTACTAATAATTTATAAGCATCTTCATTTTGTGAAAATTGAAGGGATTGATCTGCCATTGATAAATATTGATTTTAATTGGATTAGGTCGACTTCTTAAATTTATAGGGATATATACTCATTGATTTATCAAAATCATAAAAGCCGGTCAACTCAACCACTTCGGAAAGTTCTGTGAGTTTTTTAATGAAATCATCTGCATCCTTGATCATCATGCCGTTGATCTGAGTGACGATGTACCCGGTCTGCATATTGCATTTATCGATGGTCGAACCTTTGTAGATTCCGACGACCCGAACGCCATTGATATGATATTTGCTTTTTTCATAAGCGTTGAGATCCCTAATTTCAAAACCATGCGATGTAAGTATTTTGTCTGCCCGAACGCTGCTGCCTTCACTGGTCTCTGAATTGTTGATGTCTTTGAGTTTGGCCGATGTCTGATAAGTAGTGCCCGATCTGTAAAAAGTAATATTCACCTCATCCCCGGGTCTACGGGAGCCTATTTTTTCATGGAGATCATTATTGGAAGTGATATTGGTCTGATCTAATTTTAGAATTACGTCTCCCGGCTTGATACCTGCAGTGGCAGCAGCGCTGTTTTCAAACACTTTTTCTACCAGGATACCGGAGTGATCGGGAAGTTTTAAATCGTTGACAATTTGATCGTCGATGTCATCATTAAGTGTCACACCGAGGACAGCTCGTTGTGACTTACCATATTGTTTTAGATCTTCGATTACCTTTTTTACAAGATTGCTTGGTACAGCAAAGGAATAGCCTTCATAATTACCGGTATGAGTTAATATGGCGGTGTTGATGCCAACTAATTGTCCATTCGTATTCACTAAAGCCCCACCACTGTTGCCTGGATTTACCACTGCATCGGTCTGTATAAATGATTCGATGGCATAATCCCGATCCCCGAGTATATTGATGTTGCGGCTTTTAGCACTGACAATGCCTGAGGTAACACTGGACCTTAATTTATCCGGATTACCGATTGCCAGGACCCAATCACCTACTTCCAATACATCGGAATTAGAAAAAGCAAGATAGTTGTTCGCCTACAATCGCGAGAAGAATCAAGAGA
>CALMKY010000710.1 GCA_937867195.1 uncultured Saprospiraceae bacterium
GAAGATGCCAAAGGTTTTACTGCGATTATGAGCATCGCTAATAAAATACATAGGACCGCTGAGTAACGGTGAAAGGCCTAAAACTCAAATACCGAGCCCTTGTTTACAATAGGATTATAATTTATTCGGGTAATATTATCTTTAACATATTAATGAAATATTGCCTCATCTTATTTTTAATTAACTTCTCCATCTTGAGCATGGCACAACCCAATAAACCCACCAGTGGATTGTATAAATGGAATGATCTGATTGCAAAATCAGGTGACCATCGTGTTGGCCGTCAACTCATGGAAGGCTCTACCCAATTATTTGAATACTTCGAAGTTCACGCCACTACTCAGGAAAAAGGAGCCATGCCCAGACCACCTCATGCACAAGAAGCAATAGAAGAAATTATGATCGTGACAGAGGGTACGCTGAGATTTACTATGGATGATGAGCAATCCGTTTTATCTGCAGGAAGTGTGATCTGCATACCTCCGCATGCAATGCAAGCATTACAAAATATTGGAGATGGGCCCCTCACCTATTTCGTCTTGATGTATCGTAGTAAATCACCCATGGATGTGGATCGAAACAATAAAAACGGCAATAAAAGATTTTATAATATCGATTCTCTGACTTCTATTCCAAATGCAAAAGGTTCTCGTACCGCCTATTTTGACAAAGCCACTGCACAATGTACCCATGCTGAACTGCATACTACCTTTTTAAATCACAAAGGTCCAAGTCACGACGCGCACTATCACGACGACATGGAACTCATCTTGATCACACGGGGTCATGTGACCGTTGATATAGCAGGAAAAGAATATACCGGAGGAGCTAACGATCTAATTTTGATTGAGTCAAATCTAGTGCATCAAGTAATGAATGCAGCTGATCTGGAGTGTGCCTATTTTGCAGTAAGACTAAAGTAAAGTGAATTCAGAATTTGAATTCCGCCGAATGGCAACAAACAGGAATGTTGTATAATAATTATCTTATTTAAATCATTCAATTTGATCTGACGGATGTTAAAAAAACTATTTCTTTGTATTTCTTTACATTTCATTGCCCTTCAATCTTTTTGTATACCAAAGAAACCCTTGTTACAATTCAAGATCAGCAGGCCTTATTCTGTCATTAATTTCCTGGAAGCAAGTACAGGAGCTATGGGTACATCAGATGCCCTGAAAGAATATATCAAATCCAATACCGCAGGCGATACTGCTTATTCGAAATTAATCAGACGATATCAATTGATAGAGTTGAGCATCATCTATCAGCGTACAGGATTTCCTGAGTCAAGACCTTCCTATCGATCAACCAAGGATCTATTGATGATACAGGCAATACAATCCAATTCGATCAATGAATTTAAACAAAGCGCAGCCGGTATCCTACACAATACTGATTTTCTCAACCTGATTGATATAATGGTCGAAGCTGATCAATTTTATCAAAAACTAATCTGGTCTAAGTATTCCCAAGCCGCATTGCACCAACTCAGTATGCTTAAAAAACATGAAGGTTCTGCAAATGACGCATTCATAAAACTTAAAAAATTTTATAATTCTGCCTGGGGCAATGATATGCCTTTTATCGTTACGATGGTACCGGTACCCGGTCACAGCGGAGGTACCTCCGCAACTCCTCATGCCAATAGCCTTTGCATCGATGTACTGACGGATGAAACAAAATATGCCGAACGAGTAGGTATCACAATGCATGAGATCGCACATGTACTCTATGCCGAACAGAGCCGCGAAGTTCAATCGCAACTGGAATCCTGTTTTTCCAGGAACTCATCTGTCAATTCCCAACCAACTCATCATTTCATAGATGAAGGCCTGGCGACGGCGTGTGGTAATGGCTGGATGTATCATATGCTCACTCATAAAATCGATTCTGAAGGATGGTATGATAATGAATATATCGAAGGTCTGGGTCGTGCCATCTATCCAATGGTGAGTCAATATATACTGCAAGGTAAATCCATCGATCAATCTTTTATCGATGAAGCCATCCGGTTGTTTGGTGAAAAATTTCCAAAAGCCTCCATGGAATACGGCATTCAGATTAATCATCTCACACTGTATGCAGACGAAGAGCGGCCGATAGAAAGACAACAAATATCGCAGGATCTAAGAAGTCAGTTTATGGTTTCATGGCTTAATTTTTCATCACCCATCCTAGGACCGGAGAGTTTGAATTTCCTTAAAAACAACGAAGGAACACAATTGATCATTATCGACAGACATCCTGAGCCAACCCTTCAGGCACTCAGATCCACGTTGCCCGATCTAAACACGATAAATTATAACTTGAATGAAAATTTTATCATTAATTACTTTGATTCTTCCCATCGACTTATCATAATTGCAAAAACCAATGAGGGAGAGTCATCTTTGTTATTTAAAGCTTTGAAAGAAAAGAGATATGTTACGACGGGTGAGACTTATTGGAAGTGGAAGTAATTTTTTATCCATCATTGATTGTTGATAAAAGTAACTTTGACACGAATGAGGATATCGATACATCCTCTGAGAAAAGGTTTTGATTTGTTTTCATTTCCATATAAATTAATTATGAAAATCAGGGTAGACTTGGTTGCATGTGCTTCTATCGGTAGCTGTATGCAGATATGCCCCGAAGTGTTTGAGATCAGAAAGGACGGATATCTCTATTTGCTTACAGATGAGCTGGACGCCGCACTCAAGGATAAAGTCGTCAAAGCTGTCGAAAATTGTCTTAATGACGCCATTTCTATAGAGGACTAAAATCATTTACCCGCTGCAGCGATTCATGCTTTGATAGGTAAGTAAATGGATCCCTTTTTTAACCCACATTCACTTGTCATTATTCCAAATTCAGTTTTGATTTCAATTTATTAAAAAGCATGTTTGAAATATTCAAGGTACCAAAAAGATATTTTTTGGATCAAGTCCAAACAGTTTTCTTGGCAGCAATATAAAAAATTCAATAGCTTTGGGTTGATGTCTTTTGCAACTAATGTATCAGATGGATAGACAATTTCTCTCCTTTTTTCAATGTAAGCGTATCCGACTTTTCAGTTATGAATCCGGTTGGATTGGTAATGATGTATTTTAATTCTGTTTTTACTTCAGCAATAAGAGGAAATACATAGAGCGTGTAGATGAAGGCAAAAAATCCTTACTGCTGTATTCATTATTTATATCCAGTCTTTTTGAAATCACTTTGATGGTATCTTCTCCAAACGGTGCTATTTGATCTTCAAAATGAAGGGTAACAAATCCACATGGTAAGACTGTAAAATTGCAAGTTTGAATATGATCGTTTTGGATGGTATCTCTCACATCTGCAGGGGCTACCATTTGGTAGTAATCAAACCCCACAACCCCATAATCGATAAACCGATTACCAAAATAGACATAAAATTTATCTGTTAACGATATGGCGGGAATGGAAGTAACAAAACGATATCGCAAAGAATCAATCGGGTATTCCAATTGAATCTTAAAATTTCCATTTTGATCAGTAATCGTTGAATCTCCCCCAATCCTTTTTTTAAAGCTAACACAGCACAATTCACCATATTCTGTTATGACCCGGATGCCTTCTATGCCTTTCTTAGTGTCCGCATGAACGACCGAGCCAATAAACGTAATTCTTTTTGTGTCGCTGGCCGACTTTGAGCATGAACTGGCAAATAATATAAAACAAAAAATGATCAGCACATACTTTACACACATAGGAAACTTTGCTTATGAATACTAAATCTAATATTTATTTCTTAATTGGTTCTTCAATACACTTGTATTTAATAGAATAAAATTAGCTTCTATTTTATATCAGCAGCGTATTAGAATTAAAATTTAAAACAATATGACCATTAGTCCTTTCGACATAAGGGTTTAGCATCCAGTTTTGCTACAGACAAAACGGTTGGAATACTTAGATTATCCGTCACGGGTTTTTGAGTCGGGGATTATCACAAAACAAAGTGGTGTACTTGACATCTGTGGTGTCACTCTTTTTATTGCCAATAACATGGGTCTTGATCATGTCAATCCATCACAAGTCATGACAGGAAAAGATAAGGTAAAATATATTTCATTCTGTTTTTATTGTTTAAAGATCTATTGAGCATCGAAGTGAATGAATTATGTATATTGGCCAGAGATTGCTTTTAACTTGTATAGATTATCAGAAAAGTTAAATCCCGATGATCTGAAGCGGATTGAATGCTTTCAGAGTTTCTGTAATGGCATAAATTATTTTTTTAATTAGCGGGCTAAAGAGCTCATCCTGATTCACCATACCCTTCGTACATTTGTCTTTTAATTATCAATACAAATGAATAGAAAACTAAGAATGGGTATGGT
>CALMKY010000711.1 GCA_937867195.1 uncultured Saprospiraceae bacterium
CCTGGTCGTCGTTCAACCCTTTACACAGTTATTTAAACACTACCTTATTTTTAAGGAACTGCTTTTATGAGAAAATGCATTCTATTGATTATTTGTTTTCTTATAAAGGTTAATGTCTTTTCTCAAATTGATGATGACCATTCCATCTCATACAAGATCGGGCTTGGTCTTGGTTACAATAAAACTTGCGGAATCAGTATGATCCACGAACTGGACATTCCCATTTCCCGATCTGTTTCGATATCGCCTTCCATCTTATTATCTAAAAGCGTTCCCTCCAATTCATCTTCCTCACTATTTATAAGTGACGAATTAGTGCAAGCACTTCCTGTTCTTTTTGTTCCAATCGCTCATGTAAGGGTTGATCAATACTTCGATAAAACAAAATATACATCCTTTGATGTAAATCTGTTTTTTAACCCGTTGGAAAGGAACAGTGTGGATGTAAGTAACAAGTTCAGGCTAGGTGCCGGAATCGGGTATCAGCAATTCAGTAGAAGGTATTCTGATATTTTCTTGGGTCAATATCGTTATACTACAATTCATAAAAACAAGATCAAACCGAATCTAATCCTTGAATATGGTCATCTGTTTTGGTATACGATGTCGCTGAATGTGCGATATACGATCATCGGGAATGAAACCATGGGTGTAGGTAATTATCAAATAGGCTTGGGATTCAGATGGTAAATGGTTTCAAAATTTAACCAAGCGATATAATATGAATGAATATGTAGGAGCTATCAAAATCTTCGCATTCCCATTTACCTCAGCTCTTTTATGCAATGATTTTTTATAGTCTGGATATCGGGTTTCAATATTCCAACTTTTGATAATGCTAAGATAATCGTAATATCCATTGACTATACTTAATTGTGATTCATTAGCAAGTTTTGTAAGTTCATGAGCAAAAGGTGGTGTATTCGTTACATTGTCTTTTACCCCTGCTTCGCCGGCAGGCAGGCAATGTGCATTTTAATATTTGTTCAAAATGGAGATCATAGAAAACAAGGCCGGAATATGTTTCCCCATGGAAGAATTTGCCATGGCATAATCGAAATATTCCTCAGCTAATTTTTTCCAATAATCAATATGTTCTTGCTTGGTTATAGCAGATTAGACAAAAGGTAAGCCAACTAAAAATTCGAGTTTAAATTTTTTATTTACCCAGGATGCCCATTACAAATCCGACCTGGGCTATGGATTGCGCCAATGTATACCTTGCATTGATAATCCTGTTTTGAGCTTCGACGAGATTGAGTTGCGCTTGTCTGAGTTCCACCGTGGTAATCGATGCTTTTCTAAATCTTTCCATCGAAATTGAATTGTGTTCTTTGATGACTTCCAGGTTTTGCTCTTCAAGAGCAATCTGGCTTTTTGCATTATCAAAATTCTGGTAAGCAAGAGCTGCTATGGAAAGTAAATTTTGTTTTACATTTTCAATCTGGATATCCTGAGCTTCTCGTTGAATGCGGTTTGCATTCAATTGTTGTTTAACGATGGGGCCATTGAAAATTGGGAAAGATATACTAAGACCGGCTTGGGGGCCGTATTGTTGTGTAAATAAATTGAAACCGGCCGTACTGCTGTTTTTATTAAATGATGCAGTAGCATTGGCAAACAAACTTGGTATTTGTTGTGTCTTGATTTCAGCTGCCAATTGGTCCAGAATCTTTTGATTGAATTTTAAAGCTATGATGTTTGGATTGGTCGAATCGATGGCTTGCATCATCGATTCTTTCGTAGGCAGTTCGGACGGGATCAAAATATCCTGCACCATGAATTTTGTAAATGGATCCCGGGCCAAGACTTTGTTCAGATCCATTTTTGCCAATTCAATATTATTAATCAGGTTTAATTCGCTTGCTCGTTGGACATTGAGGTCTACCTGAGATTGGAGGTAATCGTTCTTAGCAGCGGTGCCGATTTCAAATCTTGATTTGGATAATCTTACCCTTTCTTCAAAGAAAGATATCGTCTCCAGAATGGCATTGCGTTGTTTTTGTAATCGATTGATCGCAATGTATTTCGAGATGACATCATAAGCAGTTTGATTGACATCCTGCTGTAATCCAATGCCGGCCAGTTCTTCTTGCAAATCAAGCCTTTTCTTAATAATATATATTTTCTTGCCGTTGTACAGGCGATAACTAAACTGACCATTGACATTGATGACACTGTTATTGACTCCATTGCGTATAATCTCAGTCCCATTTGACAATTTTTGATTGAGGTCTACCACCGACCGATTGTAGATCCCATTTAAGGAAACTGTCGGTAATCGTCCGGCTGCCGCCCAGGAATTCGTGGCTTTCGCATATTCAATTCCATTCTGATCCAATAATATATTTGGATTTTGTTTTAGTGCCAGTACGATGGCCTCGTCTAACGTCAATGTATCCTGGCAGTATGCAATCAATCCTATAGCCCATAACCCAATTAGTACTCCTATTTTCTTCATCTCTGTATTTGCTATTTTTTATTGAAGTTCGGCTCTTAAGACTTTCTTTTTCGTACTCCAGAAAGTGTAGACTGCAGGAATCACATATAAAGTCAGTATCAAAGAGAACATAACACCACCCACGATCACAACACCCAGAGGAATGCGCGATGTAGACGCTGCTCCCAAAGATAATGCCAATGGAAGTGCACCCAAGGCCATGGCAAGGCTTGTCATCAAAATAGGTCGTAGTCTCAATACCGAAGCATCGATGGCACTCTCCACTTTGTTTTCACCTAATAATTGTTTTTTATTGGCAAAATCAACGATTAAAATTCCATTTTTAGTGACCAATCCGATCAACATAATCATTCCGATCTGAGAAAATATATTCAATGTATTCCCGGTAAGATGTAAAGATAATAAGGCACCGGCCATGGCTAGAGGCACGGTGATCATAATGATCAATGGATCGATGAAGCTCTCAAACTGAGCTGCCAAAACCAGGAATATCAATATCAATGCCAGGACAAAAGCAAATCCTGTATTGCCTTTACTTTCTGCCAGATCGCGGGCAGTTCCGGTCAGTGCTGTTGTAAAAGTAGGATCCAAGACCCTTGCAGCAATCGCATCCATTTCTTTGATTCCATCACCTACTGTCTTCCCGGGAGCCACATTAGAGCTAATAGTTGCTGCTTTCATCCTGTTAAAATGGAATAGGGTAGGAGGGGTGACCTCTTCGCTCATATTCACCAGGTTGTCCAGGCTGATGAGCGTACCATGATTATTCCGTACATAAAAATTTTTAAGATCATTGGGATCATCCCGGTTGTTTCTGACTACTTGTCCTATGACCTGATATTGCTTGCCATCTTTGATAAAATATCCAAGGCGACGATTGCTAAGTGCCAATTGTAATGTTTCAGACAGATCTCCGATGCTTACGCCGAGCTCACTCGCCTTGAGTCTGTCTACCGTAATGCGTAATTCGGGTTTATTGAATTTTAAATCACTATCTGCATTGACCAATACTTTGCTGCTTTGCACTTCAGACATAAACTTAGGTAATACAGCCCTGATTTTTTCGAAATCGTTGTTTTGAATAACGAATTGAACAGGGAATGCAGGGCCACGGCGACCAACCTGTATCGTCTGGTCTTGCGCAGGAAACATGCGCACATCTGTAAATCTGCCCAACGTCTTGCCTACATCCTGTACGATTTGTTGCTGTGATCTTTTACGATCCTGGGGTTCCTGTAATACGACTCGTACAAATCCGGAATTCACCGCACCTACTCCTGTAAATCCCGGAGCGGTCATACTCATGACGGCTTTGGCCTCGGGTACTTTTTCTGATACATATTGTGAGATGCGTTCCATATTTTTATCCATGGCATCGTATGAAGTTCCTTCCGGAGCGGTTACCTGTATTCTGAAAATGCTTCTATCTTCCAGAGGAGCTAATTCAGAAGGAATTTTATTGCCTAAGTAATAGATCGCATAGCCACATACTACGATGATCAAAAATGCGGCCCATCGTATTTTTAAAAAATTTTTTAATGACCATCTGTACCCATTTTCCATTCCAGTAAAAAAAGGTTCAGTAACCCTGTAAAACCATGAGTGATGCGCTGAAGTAGCAAGTTTTACATTTAATACAGGAGTTAATGTCAATGAAACCAAACAAGAGATTAATACAGCACCGGCGACTACAATTCCAAATTCCCTGAACAATCTGCCTACAAAACCTTGTAAGAAAATAATGGGTAAAAACACGACCGCCAAAGTGATCGAGGTAGCCAATACAGCAAAGAATATTTCTTTAGAGCCTTCCCGGGCTGCTTGCCATTTATTCATCCCCCCTTCGATCTTACGGTAGATATTTTCCGTCACTACAATACCATCATCCACCACCAGACCGGTAGCGAGCACGATGGCCAATAAAGTGAGAACATTGATAGAAAACCCACACAAATACATGATGAAGAATGAACCGATCAAGGATACGGGTATATCCAATAAAGGCCTGAGGGCTATACCAACGCTCCTGAAGAAAAATAATATGATTGCGATCACTAATCCTAATGAAACAAGCAAGGTATCTTTAACTTCCTTGATTGACTTTTTAATAAATTTGGTAGAATCCATCGATACACCAATCTTGATATCGTTTGGAATATCTTTTCTCAATTGGTCTAACCTCCGATAGAATTCATCTGAAATATTGACATAATTAGATCCTGGCTGTGGTATCATGGCAATCGAAACCATTGGAGTACCACCTTCGCGGAAAACCGTTTCTTCATTTTCAGGACCAAGAACTGCTTCGGCTACATCCCCGAGCCTGAGGATGCCGGTTTCATTACTGCGAATGATTACGTTATTAAATTCTTCTTCGGTATTTAATCGTCCGAAGGTGCGGATACTTAATTCCACAGCGTCACCGGATAGCTTACCGCTTGGGATCTCAACGCTTTCTCTTAATAATGCACTCTGTATATCTTTAGCAGTGATATTAAAAGCATTCATTTTTTCGGGATGCATCCAGATGCGCATAGCATATCTTTTTTCACCCCAGATCATGGTATTGCTTACGCCTGGAATTGTTTGTAGTCGTTCCACCAATATATTGTTAGCAAACTCGGTAAGTTCAAGCTGATTGCGGGTATTGCTTTGAACTGCCATACTGATGATAGGATCTCCCGAGGCATCGGCTTTGGTTACCACAGGTGGAGCATCCAGATCGGCAGGTAGTAATCGGGTAGTTTGGGATACTTTGTCCCTTACATCATTGGCTGCTTCTTCCAGGTCAAAACCTAATTCAAACTCTACATTGATATTGGTATTGCCCGGAGAACTGCTCGACGTCACATTCTTTACACCCGGTACCTGGTTGATGGCTTTTTCGATTGGCTCGGTGATTTGTGATTCGATGATATCGGCGTTAGCGCCTGGATAAGTACATCGTACATTAATAAACGGAGGATCGATGGCCGGGAATTCTCTTACACCTAAAAATTTAAAACCAATCACGCCAAATAATAAGATGATCAGGTTTAATACGATCGCAAATACGGGTCTGCGCAAACTTACTTCTGAAATATTCATTTGACTGGTGAATCTAGTGAAACATTGATTTTTGAATTAGGTCTAATCGATAATAAGCCGGTAGTGAGGATCGTATCACCTTCTCGGATGCCCGATGATATTTCAATATTCGAAGAATCTCTGTATCCTGTTACTACTGTGGTAAAGATGGCGGTGCCATTGCGATACGCAATGACTTTTTTATCTCGTGCCTGGGGTATCACAGATTGGGATGGAATCATGATGGTGGGGAGCCTGCTTCCTATATCAAAATTGACCGATATAAAACTTCCGGGGATCAGGAATGCATCCGGGTGCATTACTTCTGCTCTGATCTTGAGTTGTCTGGTGTCGTTGGTCAATGTATTTTCAAATGCTGTCACTCGAGCACTATAGATTTTATTGGATGATTCGGCCTTAAAGTTGACAGTTTTCCCTTGTTTTAGGTCATTAGCATATTTTTCAAGTACGTTGAATTCTATTTTGAGAGAACTGATCTGGGCAATATTGGCTACGATCGTTTGAGGGGTGATGTAAGCACCCAGTGAAATATTACGTAGACCTATCTTGCCGGTGTACGGCGCGCGTATCTCGGTTTTAGAAAGCGCCACAGCATTGAGTTCGAGATCGGCTTTGATATTCGAGACATTGAGTGTGGCCAGGTCATACTCCTGTTGTGAAGTACCATTGATTGCCAATAATTCTTTTTGTCTTACTTCACTTGCTTCCGCTATTTTTTGTTGTACCGCGAGCTTTGATCGCTGTGCTTTTAAATCGGCGTCATAGAGCTTCACAAGCAATACCCCTTTTTGTACAATGGATCCTTCTTTGAAATAAATGCCCGTCACTCTTCCGGAAACCTCCGGTTGAAGATTTGTATTTTCTTCGGCGAGAATGGAGCCCGGTGATTGAATTTCCCGGTCAACCACTTTGCCTTTGGCGATAACTGCGCTGAAAGTTGGGCCTCCGGTACCTTGTCCGCCAGGGGCCCCTTGCGGAGCACCATTGCCGGGTTTGGCATATTCTGCAGGCTTTACATCCTTTACTTCTTTTGCTTTACAAGCATCTAAAATCACTGCCCAAGCAAGGGCGAGAAAAATTCTGGTCGGTCTGAATTTGGTCATGTATAGTAACAAAAGTACAATGTAGTGACAATACTTGGAAGGGTTCTTTGAGCCATGCTTTTTATAGACAGAATTGATTGGATATTATACAGTTGGGTTATATTTTTTATGTCAAAAATCTTTAAACGATTGATATGCAAAAGTTGTTGATATGATCATGATCATTTGGCTTTAAATTAAGTTCGCCATATTTGAACAATAATCAAAGATGTATTATTTTAAGCCATTTATTAATACATGAATTAGCCTGATGAAATTACTTTCTTTTTCAATTTTTATTTTTATTGCCACCGCAGGCTTTTCGCAGACAGCCAGGGAAATCATAGAGAAGTCAGAAGCGCTTGTGAATGGAGATGCAAACTATGGAGAGATGAAAATGACTATAGTCCGGCCGACCTGGACCCGTGAGATGACGATGAAAAGCTGGACTTTGGGCACAGACTACAGTATGATCCTGGTGATGGCTCCGGCAAGGGATAAAGGAATAGGATTCTTAAAAAGAAAAAAGGAAATCTGGAACTGGCAACCCAAAATAGACCGTATCATAAAACTACCTCCCAGTATGATGATGCAAAGCTGGATGGGCTCCGATTTTACCAATGATGATTTAGTAAAGCAAAGCTCGCCTGTCAATGATTTTACTCACGAACTGATAAAGGAAGAAAGCATAGATGACCGGTTGTGTTGGAAAATAAAATTAATACCCAAACCCAATGCCGCTGTTGTATGGGGCAGCATTCTTACCTGGATAGATAAAAAAAATTATCTCCATCTAAAAACAGAATTTTACGATGAGACGGGTGAACTGGTCAATACCATGCTGGGGAAAAATATTAAGTCGATGGGAGGCCGTACTCTGCCAACTTTATTGGAAGTAATACCGGCAGGGAAAAAAAATGAGAAAACAATGGTGGAGCAATTGGTTTTGGACTATACGGTTAAAATGAAGGAAAACTTTTTCAGCATTCAAAATATAAAAAACCTTCAATAAGGTATGATCCTGAAGATGGCATGGAGAAATATCTGGCGAAACCGGCGTCGCACCATCATTACAGTGTCGGCCATTGCATTAGCAGTCTTGTGGTCATCGGTTCTGAGCTCTGTTCAGCGAGGCACCTGGGATCATATCATCGATAATGTTTCAAAGTTTTATTTGGGTTACGGTCAAATCCATACAAAAGGATTTTGGGGAGAACAAAGCCTTGACTTATCTATGGACCCATCAGAAATACTGTCTTTGTCCGATAGTATCCTTCCAACGGATGTGCACTTAATTCCCCGATTAGAAAGTTTTGCCCTTGCCAGTTATGGTTTACAAACCAAAGGCGTTTTGGTTTTAGGATATGATCCCGAACAGGAAAATCAATTGACCAAGCTGGAATCCCGAATTATAAATGGAACGTATGCAAACGCCGGTACCGAAGGAGTTTTAATTGGGGACCAATTAGCTGATAATCTGAAAATCATTCTGGAGGATAGTCTGGTCCTGGTAGGTCAAGGCTATCATGGTCAAAATGCTGTAGGTAAATACATCGTAAAAGGAATTTTGCATATGCGGAATCCTGATCTGAATAAGCAAATGGTGGCCATGCCGTTACCTATTGCCCAGGCACTGTATGGTACCGGTAATTTGATTACGGCATTTGCCATCCAAGTTCCCTCTAGGCCACGTTTGCCACAGATTATGAATATGCTGAAACAAAAACTGGACACTGCTAAATTTGAAATTATGGATTATAATGAACTGATTCCTGAATTGGTCGACGCAGCAAAATTTGATACAGCCAGTTCCAAAATCATTTTATATGTTTTATATATGTTGATCAGTTTTGGCTTGTTCGGTACAATTGTGATGATGACCAAAGAACGGAATTATGAGTTTGGAGTCTTAACGGCGATTGGTACTGAAAAAATAAAATTAGCTTCCATTCTTTGGATTGAATCCGTGCTCATCGCGATGGGTGGAGCATGGGTAGGCATTGTTTTGAGTTTACCGATGGTAAATTATTTGTTTCATCATCCGATTCCATTATCCGGGGTCATGGCCAAGTCGTATGAAAGATTTGGCATAGAACCCGTGATTTATACTGCATTTAATTATCGGATATTTTTAGAGCAGGCTGCGCTGATTTTCATAATTGCCGCCATGCTGGGGCTTTATCCGGTCTGGAAAACTATAAAATTAGATTCACTCAAAGCCATGAGATCATAGTTATGGGAGTCATCATTAAAATGGCATGGGATAATATTTGGAGAAGTAAGACTCGGAGCTGGGTCGTCATCTTATCAATTGTAGTGGGCGTCTGGGCTGTCATTTTTCTGATGGCTTTGACGCTTGGTATGGGGGATAGTTATGTAAAGACGGCAATTCGAAATCAATTTAGTCATATTCAATTGCATCATCCCCGATTTCAAGAAGATCAATCGGCGGGTTTTTATATACCATATGATTCCATGAGATTATTGGTCAATAGTGATATCAATTCTTCGACTGCCAGATTGATCCTGTACGGAATGCTAAGTACAGGCCATGGTTCACGCGGCGTCAAAATCAAAGGTATACTTCCATATAAGGAAAACAGGTTATCCGGCATTGCTGACAAAATCGTTCAGGGCCATTACCTGACTTCTGAAGATCAGTCCGGAATACTGATTTCCGAAAAACTTACTCAAAAGTTTAAGGTTACACTTAAATCGCGGGTAGTCCTTACCTTTCAGGATTCCCGCGGTGAAATGAAATCATCGGTTTTTAGAATTGCAGGCATATATAATACCGGCAATGCTATGGTCGATGAAAATCAGGTATTGGTGAATGAATCAGGAATCAGACCATTGATCTTTGCTGATTCAATACCTGTGAATGCTTTTCACGAAATAGCCATCGAACAAAAACATGTGAGTATGGTGGATAGTACCCAACGGATACTTAAACAGCAACTTCCGGGTGTATTAGTGGAAAACTATCGTGAAATAGCACCCGATCTGGCTATGATGGAAAGTCAGATCCGCATTTCCGGATTGATCTTCATCGGAATCTTTATGCTTGCTTTAATCTTTGGAATCATCAATACGATGCTAATGGCCGTTCTGGAACGATATAGAGAACTTGGTATGCTGCAGGCAATCGGTATGGAAAAGACCAAGGTATTTGGTATGATTGTATTGGAGACCATTTTTTTAAGCATTGTCGGAGTACCGATTGGTTTTTTACTGGGTTGGATTTCAGTGAGTATGTTACAGGTAAATGGCTTGGATGTTTCTATTTTTTCCAAAGGAAATGAGCAATTTGGCATTGCGAATCGAATATTTCCCATATTGGATGGTGGTCTCTTTATCCAGTTGGCGATTGCAGTGGCAATGACCGCACTCCTGGCTTCGATCTATCCGGCAATAAAAGCAATTAAACTCAGTCCTGTAGTTGCCATTAGAAAAATTTAAAATACAAGCAAAATGAATGTCATTGAAGCAAGAAACGTCACAAAAATTTATGATAAGGATAAAATACCGGTTTATGCTTTGAGAGGAATTGATCTGGATATTCAGCAAGGAGAATTCACCGCAATCATGGGGCCCAGCGGAAGTGGTAAAACGACTCTGCTAAACATCCTCGGTGGGCTTGACAGACCTACCGATGGAATGATCAAAATAGACAATCAAATACTCAATAATCTATCAGAAAACGAACTCATCAAGTTTAGACAGAAATCCATTGGATTTGTTTTTCAATCTTATAATTTAATTCCGGTACTGACAGTTCGTGAAAATACTGAATTTGTAATGTTATTGCAAGGTATTGCCAAACCTGCTCGTGACCGAAGAGTCTTGGAATTATTGACTGAAGTAGGTCTTATGGATAAAATCGATAAAAGGCCAAGTGAATTAAGTGGCGGACAACAACAAAGAGTCGCCGTCGCCAGGGCATTAGGGTCCACGGGGCAAATGGCGGCAGCAATGGCGTGGCGGGCCACCGTAAACAGCAGCGTGCGCGCAGGTGTGACCAGGTGCGCGCGTAATGGGCTGGCGGTGGGCAGCGATTGCAGCAGCGGCCAGCTCAGCGTGATGACGCCCTTGGACAGGGGCGCAAGCTCCACGCCGATGACGAAATAGGCCACGCCCACGCAGAGGATGGCGAGCAAGCGACTGGCGGCCTGGCTGGGTGGCGTGCTCGACGATACAAAGCCAGTAGTGCTCCCGCTTGTCGGCGGCGCACAGCAGCTCCGATGGCGTCATGACGATGCCTGCAGCTGTCCATGCCGCTGACTGCCCCTTAATTTCGATCAGATGCTCACTGCCATCGTGGGCGATCCCGCGTATATCGAATCCCTTGTTGTACGGCGGCATTTCCTCCAAGCTTGCCCACTTGGCCTGTTGCGTCTGTAGGAAATACTG
>CALMKY010000712.1 GCA_937867195.1 uncultured Saprospiraceae bacterium
ATGGGATGCGCGATGCTCATGTAGGTCAAGACCCGCGGATAAACCGGAGAAGCAGGTTGCTGAGAAAAGACCGGGTTCATCAATTTCATTATTGCCAAAATCAGTAATTGCTTCATGTGATTACAAAGAAACACAATCTTATACTAAACTGAAGTCTTTGTCCAAATATGACAAAAGATATCGATAGATTTGTTTCAGGAAGAACTATATCAATACAGACATCATTATATCCCTGAAATGAAAAATTTATTCAATTTTTTTCATACAAATAAACACTTTCATTTCCTCTATATATAATACATTTGCAATTTCAAACTCTTACTCAAAACAATGAAATATACATCTCTTATTTTGACTACTGCGATCACACTCGGACTGATCTGGGCTTGCGGAAATGGATCTGCTTCATCAGATAGTTCTTCAACTTCGACAACCGAACCAGCTAAAACTGAAAGCACGACACCTGCCGCTACCCCTGCCACCGATGCAGCTGCTGCTCCATCTGCAGCTGATCTGGAAGCAGGCAAAAAGACTTTTGAACAATATTGCAAGCTTTGTCATGGGTCTGATGGTAAACTTGGCCTTAACGGCGCAAAAGATCTTACAGTATCAGTCGTTCCGTTGGCCGATCGCATCGCACAAGTGACTAATGGAAAAAATCTGATGACTCCATTTAAAGACATCCTGACCGAATCTGAGATTAAAGCAGTGGCTGAGTATTCCATGACACTCAAAAAATAGAGTCCTCATTGCAAACCTACCATGTCATAGGTTTGATGTCGGGCTCATCCCTCGATGGTGCCGATCTGGCATTGTGCAGATTTGATGTAGAACGGGACAAATTAATTTATTGGTCAATGGTCGATGCAGTGACGATTCCCTATACCGCATCCTGGATCGGCAGATTAAAATCCTTACCCCATGCATCCGCCAGAGAATTGGTCCTGGCAGACGTTGAATTGGGTCATTTATTTGGCTCCATGATAAGTGACTTTGTCCAGAATCAGACCCTTGCCATTGATCTTATATCGTCCCATGGCCATACAATTTTTCATTTTCCTGAACAGCAGTGTACTACACAAATCGGTGATGGTGCTGCCATCGCAATGGAAACCAAAATCGATACAGTAACTTCATTGCGCAGCATGGACATAGCGTATGGTGGTCAAGGTGCTCCGATAGCTCCCCTGGGCGATCGATACCTGATGCCTACAACAGATTATTATCTAAATTTGGGAGGCATTTCTAATATTAATATCCCGGGTGATGGGCACACCGTCGCATTTGATATCAGCGGTTGTAACCAAATACTCAATGCACTCAGCCAGACGGTAGGCAAAGACTATGACCTGAATGGAGAGATGGCTTCTAAAGGAAAGATCCTTCCTGATTTATTGAGCCAGCTTCAACAAGATCCTTATCTGATAAAACCTTATCCCAAATCACTGGATAATGAATACGTCAGAAAATTTGAAACTCAACTTGCATTGGATCACCATGGCAATATCTATGACAAGCTGGCTACTGTGATAGAATTTATTGCTCTTGAATTAAAGAATGCCATCCAAAAGAATCCAGTCATGAAATTACAACCAACGATTTTAGTCACGGGTGGAGGTACACTCAATCTTTTTATGATCCATCGGATGAAAACATTGATGCCGGAGTCTGAATTTATTATTCCGGATCGTAAGATCATAGAATATAAAGAAGCTGCTTTCATTGCCCTGGCCGGGCTCAGAAGAAAACTCCTGCTACCTAATATATTTGCGGATGTAACGGGAGCTTCCATCGATACGATCAATGGTGCTTATTACTCAAGACAGTTCAAATGAGCAAAGTATTCGTTACGGGGGCCACCGGATTTGTTGGCTATTATATTGCAACCCATTTACAATCTACAGGTCATTCTGTAAAAGCATTGGTTCGGAATGAGTCAAGACTTAATCATTTACCGGAATTAAAAAAATGTGATATTCTGCTGGGTGAATTAAGCGATCATGACCTATTAAAATCTGCATGCCAGGATATGGATGTGGTCGTGCATGCGGCGGCAGATGTAAGTTTCGATACATCATTCAAAAAGCAAATTCACAAAACCAACGTGGACTATACGAGCCAACTTTTAAATATTTGTCTTGACTTCAGCATTCCATATTTTATCTATATCAGTTCGATTGCTGCTTTAGGAGGTAATCCGGATCAAACCAGCTTTGATGAAAATACAGAATGGTAT
>CALMKY010000713.1 GCA_937867195.1 uncultured Saprospiraceae bacterium
TGAATTTAATGTCACCTCTCAGGAATATAGGGGATTGCTGTTGAGGTTTACCTATGCACAGGACTATGGTACCTATCGTATATTTCTTGATGGTAAAAATGTAAAGCAGCCTGAAGATTATATGTCTAATCCAAAACTTTCCGATTTTGACTTTTACAGTCCTGATCTAAAAGTAAAGGATATTTATTTAGGGAGTTTTGCACTTGCATTGGGAAAGCATACAATTCAGTTAAAATGCGTTGGGAAAAATGTTTTGAGTAAAGCTAATTATCTCGGATTTGATTCAGTAAGACTCAGAGAGCGATGGCATAAAAAGCGAAAATTGCTGGGTGTGAGTCCAATCATTAGAGGATAACAGCAACTTTAAAACCTGGTTGCCAGATAATACGGCAACATAGCTCTCCAGGTAGGCCAATCATGCGGCATATCGTAACCCCATACATCGAGTTCATGAGGTATACCTTTAGAATGCAATAAATGTGAAAATCTTCTGGATGCTTCCGGGGTTTCATAATTGCCCGACCCAGTCAGGATATGAATGTGTTTACTGGATTTTAATAACGGCAAATGGGGACCATCGTGTAAATTCGCCAGGTAAGCCATCGGAGAATTGAAATAAACTTGTTCATCATAATATCCATCTGTATAGGTCTGCAAATCGTAATCACCGCTCATCGCGATCAGTCCCTGGATTAAGTCAGGACGTTTAAAAAATAAATTGGCAGAATGCAATGCACCCAGGGAAGCTCCGGCGATGACAATGGGAGTCTCTGAGGAAGTATGCGTCTTGATATAAGGTATTACTTCATTAAAAATGTAATGATTGAATTGATTGTGACGGATCCCTTTGTGGGGTGGATGCATATGGCGATTAAGCCAGGATTCATTATTGATGCTGTTTACACTGAATACTTTGCATTTGCCCGCATCAATATACGGTCTGATGGCATCGATCAGTTTGAATCTTTCATATTCAAGATAATCAGCAGCGGCGGTAGGCAATAACAGCAGGGCAAAGCCATAATGTCCATACCGGACGATTTCCATATGTTTATTCAATGCAGGACTGTGCCATCCATCTAATACTCTTTCCATTTTTATAAATGAGACTTTTACTTAGTGCAAAATACAAATTGATTCGGATTTTGAATATAAAGACGATCAATTAACCTTATTATTGCTTGCGATTTATGCGATATCATATCGAACATCTTACGGTAAGCTATCCTGCCACTGAATTTACAGCCGTACAGGACGTATCGATTGAGATCCGCGAAGGAGATTTTATCGGTTTACTGGGCTCAAGCGGCAGTGGCAAGTCTCAATTGAGTCTGGCGTTGTCGGGTTTAAATACATTTTACCATGGAGACATCGCATTTGCTGTTTGTCAAATGGATTTAGAAAATGGAATTTCGATTTTGAATAGTGCCCAAAATCTGAAATCCCAGATGATCCCGTATGTCAGTTATATCTTTCAGAACCCTTCCAGTTATTTTAATCCTGTTTTAAAAATCAAAAATCAATTGCCGGGTGTTGATTTGGCAAGATCGGAGGATTGGAATAACTATGGGGATCTATTGGAATTAAATGAGAGAGAAAAATTTTTAAATTCTTATCCTTATGAATTATCCGGTGGGGAATTACAAAGAATCGCCGTTATTTTCGGTCTATTGCGTAAACCGGTTCTCGTGGTGGCTGATGAAATGGAATCATCTTTAGGAGAACGGTTGGCTATCAAAACACTGGATGTATTAAAATCCTATCAGGAAAAAACTGGTGCAGCTGTCATCTGGATTACGCACGATCAAGTCAAGGCAAAAGAATTATGCAACAGGATTTGGTTAATGGATGCCGGTAAAATAGTATATGATGGTGATCCTGAAAATTATCCTTTGCCCCATCTCCCTTATCAGAAAGTACAGTCTGGTCATGAGCCTGTCCTATTGGAATTAAAAAATATTTCAAAGAGATGGGATGGTCATACCTTTCTCGATAAGATTCATTTTGAAGTACACAAAAATGAAATCGTTGGAATCATTGGAGACAGTGGAAGTGGAAAAAGTACGCTGGCTAAAATAATGGCCAATATTGAAAGACCCGATTCCGGTGAAATCGTATTGAATCAAAAACAAATCATCTATCCATCGGAATTCAAAGGGATTGTATATGCGTTCCAGGATTCTTTAAGTGCCTGTAACCCTCGGTTCTCGTGCAGAAAAATATTAAACGAAGCAATTCATTTAGGTGCTGCACATTGGACCTTGAATTCATTATTGGAATTTGGTCATCTTCCGGCAAGTGTCCTGGATAAAAAAGCCATCGAATTATCAGGAGGCATGAGGCAAAGATTAAACTTAATGAGGTGCATTGCCACTGAACCTAAACTCCTGATATTGGACGAAACCCTGAATGGAATCCATCTTGATTTGCAAATGCAGCTAATTCATTTAATCCATCAATATATGCAATCCTCTCAGATGTCATTGGTCCTGGTTTCTCACCAGATAGACCTAGTCAGGGCGATATGCCATCGTAGTTACCAGATCCGCGAGGGTCAATTATATACGTAAGAAATACTGCGATATTTGTACCACTAATTCTTTACCGATTATACTTCAAAAACTTATATTGACTCAATTCAAAAACTATTCTTATCAGGAGATACACCTGAAGGAAGGATTCAATTTGTTTTATGGAAAGAACGGTAGTGGCAAAACCAATATTTTAGATGCGGTCCATTATCTGGCGGTGGGTAAAAGCCGATTTGTGCCCCAGGATCGCATGTCCATTCAATACCATCAAGATTTTTTCAGAATCGAAAGTATATTTTTGGACAGTCAGGAAAAGATCAAAGTCATCTTAAAATACCAGTCATCCCAAAAAAACCTGGAAGTAAATGATCTACCGGTGAAAAGACTTGCAGAACACATTGGTAGAATAGGAATCGTATTGATTGCTCCGGATGATCTCGAAGTAATCGATGCCGGGAGTGCGTTGCGGAGGAAATACATCGATATGACGTTATCCCAGGTGGATCGTGGATATCTCCAGGATCTGAGTCAATATAAAAAACTACTCGATCAGCGCAATGCAGCCTTAAAACACTCAAACTACCCGGATGAGGTCCTGTTCCATGTCTATGCAGAAAAAATGGATCCCTTAGCCCGGAATATTTATCAAAAAAGAAAACGGTTTGTCGCAGAGATTATCCCATTTTTTTTAAAGTATTATAAACAAATCAGCGGTGGTAAGGAAAAAGTCGGATTAAAATTCGAATCCGATCTTGAAAGCGCAAGCTTGTTAGAATTGTTTAATGAATCCTGGACTGAGGATGTTCGGCTGAAAAACACACAGAAAGGCTGCCAACGGGACGATGTCCAATTTTTAATTGGAGATCATGATGTCCGCTATTTTGGTTCGCAAGGTCAAAAGAAGACTTTTTTGCTGAGTTTATTTCTTGCTCAGGCGGATTATTTATCTCATAGCATGAAATCCACGCCATTGATTCTACTGGATGATATATTTGACAAGTTGGATCAGGAAAGAATAAAATTTTTAATTCAAACATTGAAAGATTTACATGCTCGGCAGATCATCATGACCGATACCAGTAAAGAAAGATTGGAATCCATTATGCATGCATTGCAAGAACCCTTGTCTGCATATGGTGTGGATCAAGGAAAGATTTATTAAATTTTGAATCTGTATTTTTGCCGGATGAAAAGGCATAATGATCAACCTATCTCGGAAGTTCTCCGCCTATGGACGAATGCCCATAACCGCAAACCCATGTTTTTGCAAAAAAAACTTGAAGCTTCCTGGGAAGTATGGTTTGGTAAATTGATTGCCAAAAACACGATGAAACTTTCGATCCGCGGCACTAAGCTGTACGTAAACGTAAAATCAGGTCCGGTTAAATACGAAATGAATCTCAATCGTGAAAAAATCATGCAAACCATTCATGAGCAAATACATGAAAATTATTTTGATGAAATCATCATATCCTAGAAAAATCCTTATTTTTCACTTTTAATTAATCAAACTCAAGTACCCAAAATACATAATGAAGACCGTTCTCTTCATACGACATGCTAAATCGAGTTGGGACCAGGCCGGCCTCGCAGATATTGATCGACCCCTGAATGAACGTGGTAAAATGACGGCCCCGATCATGGCAGATATTATTGCAAGCAAAGGCCTTACACCGGATTTGATCATCACATCACCTGCAAAAAGAGCCCGCCAGACGGCTAAACGATTCAGAAAAAAGTACAATATAAAAAAGGAAGATATGCAGGTAGAGCCTTCTATCTATGGAGGGGACGAACATCATGTCCTCGAAATATTGCGTAAGCTGCCGGATAGTCTTTCTACTGTATTTCTTTTTGGCCATAATCCTACCATGAATTATCTGGCCGCCATGTTTTCAACAGAAAGATTGCACGTGCCTACCTTTGGGATTTTAATTACACGTCATGAGATTGAGCATTGGTCTGAATTCAAGCCAGACCAGAAAGCATTGATCGAATTTGTATATCCCAAACAATTTATACCCGAAGAAGGTGAAGATTAACTGCAGGATGGTCGGATGGATCGTGATGGTGATGGTGATGATCTCGTGTAAAGACCATCGTAATCTCACCAATGAGCAGTACACCGATATTATTGTGGACCTGCAATTAGCCGAATCCATCATGACCAATACCACTGTAAAAAATAAAGATAGTCTCAAAAGGGCTATCCATGACCGAATTGCGACAGTATATGGATTTAAAAATTCTGATGAACTGATTTCTGCGCTTCAACCGCTTACATTGGATCCTCAAAAAATGTTGGATGTTACCAAATTGGTCAGTAAGCAACTCGAACGTCTTGCCGATTCCTCGATTACCAATACCACGACGCAATAATATTATTAATATAGACTTAATATATAGGCAGGTGATTGCTCAAAGTTTAATACGAATTTTACACTCAAATACTCGCATTAACTTAAATGAATACCAAATTTAAAATACTGGTAGTCGACGACGAAGAAGATATTACGGAATTTTTATCCTATAACCTGATAAAAAATGGTTATGATGTGCAGACAGCTCATAATGCAGATGATGCCCTGAGAAAAGCAAAATTATACAAACCCAATTTGTTCGTCCTGGACATTATGATGCCCGGGATGTCGGGTATTGAACTGTGCAGAGAAATCAGGAAAGATGATCAATTCAAAGAATCGATGATCGTCATGCTTACCGCCAGGCAGGAAGATCATTACCAGATAGAGTCGCTCAACCTGGGAGCCGATGATTATATTACAAAACCATTGAAACCATCTGTGTTCCTGAGTCGCATTCAAGCCCTATTGAGGAGAATAAATCAGGATAACAACGATAAACTGGATTTTGGCGAATTAATCATCGACCCCGATCATTTTACGGTGGTATTAAGTTCACAATCTATCGATCTTCCAAAAAAGGAATTTGAAATCCTGCATTTATTGGCCACTAAACCGGGTAAGGTTTTTAACCGAAGTGAAATCCTCTATAAAATATGGGGAAGTGATGTCATCGTAGGGGATCGTACGATCGATGTTCATATCCGGAAATTGCGAGAGAAGATAGGTGAAAAATATGTTCAGACGATTAAAGGAGTAGGTTATAAATTTGTGTTTTAGACAAATTTAAATTATGGGAAATATTACACCCAGAAAACTTGCTTTGCTGGCAGCCTTCATCACTTTGTTGGGTATCTATTTTAATCATTGGATCTTTAAAAATATTTTATTCAAGGAAAATGCCGGGAATCTTCAATTCATTACTGCCATTGCAACGGCTTTCGTAGTGTATGAAATCACATTGATTGTCTTAAGAACCTTTATTATAGATCGAATTCGGCATATTTATGCCCTGATTTATAAACCTGGCGATAATCCTGAAATAAAGACTGATAAGGATAAGCCTTTATTGAAAGAAGTAGAGGACGAAGTGACCCTCTATATAAAATCTCAAAACCAGGAAATGAATTCATTGCGACACCTGGAACGTTACCGGCAAGATTATGTTGGAAATGTTGCACATGAACTCAAAACACCGACATTTAATGTCCAGGGTTATGTACACACGCTTCTGGATGGGGCACTGGATGATCCAAGTGTAAATACCCAATACCTTCAAAAAGCCAGTGATAACATCGATCGCATGATCAAAATCATCGAAGATCTTGATTCAGTCTATAAAATTGAGTCAGGATTGGTGAAAGTAGAAATCACCTCTTTAGATCTAGACCAGTTTATTCAGACCATGATCGATGAAGTTTCCCTCATTGCACGAGATAGATCTGTAACCATAACCAAGTCATCAGCTGCAGGCATTTTTGTAAAAGCGGATGCAGATTACCTTAGACAAGTATTTATTAACCTGCTGGAAAATTCCATTAAATATGGTAAAATTGGAGGCGAGACAATCATCAAAGTCAAGCCATTGGATGAAAATGTTTTAATAGAAATCATGGATAATGGGGTAGGGATCGAACCTAGACATTTACGACACATTTTTGATCGGTTTTACAGGGTAGACAAAGGTAGAAGCAGGCAAGCGGGAGGCAGCGGACTGGGATTGTCCATTGTAAAACATATACTCGAAGCGCATGGTCAAAATATACAGGTGCGCAGTATATACGGACAAGGCAGTACTTTTAGTTTTACATTAGACCGAGCCACCGGTGAAGACGATTAGCCGATGCAGACGTTGTGAAGGATCGTAGCGAATGATTTATTTGCAATGATTTACTAATAAACAATACAAATCGCACTTTATCGTGTAAATCAATGAAAAGAAAAAAGGCGATTCAGGATTGAAACGCCTTTCAGAATATGATTGAATTTTTACTGTTTATTTAATCGGAATTAAGACCACGGTCTTATCCCATGCCAGCTCTAAGCCCGCATCTTTTGCCGTGATGGTAAATTGCTCCAATGAAGTGTTTGCCGAAGAAGAAGGAACTTTTACTTCCAATACATTCTTAGCTTTTGATTTATCATAGTCATAAGCACCCCACTGACCCAATTGACCATTGATGATCACGGTCCAATCGGTTTTGGTAGGAATGGTAAACAATATATAAGTTCCTGCCTTTAACGGTTTGCCTCCAAAACTGACATCTTTTTTCACGACGATCTCAGTTGCTTCATTGGCACCTGTACGCCAGACCTGGCCAAAAGGAACCAGACCTCCGAAAATATCCCTTCCTTTTTTATAAGGAGCTCCGTAGGTTACTTTGACTAATGCGTTTTCGGTAGTCATTTTTGGACTTGCAGGCTTATCGCCTTGGGCTACTGCTGATACTGAAATCACCGCCAATACTGTGAGTAATAAAAAATTTTTCATTTTTAATATAAGTGTTTAATTATTTGTAAGATGCAAATATATCGGCTTCGTTATTATCCGGTTTGTTTCAAAATGTTATAATAATTTTAAAATGGATAATTTGGGGTTTTAAAAATTTATTCGTATGGATGATAACCTTGTACATTTCATCAATCCCTGGCTAGATGATTTCATGCCGGTTTATTTTAAAATCTCAAGACATATTCCGTAATTATTTAATATTTCTTGAGTTAAATTACAAAATGGTAAATCACGTTGGCAACCCGGGGTTGCCCCGGATAAGCCTCCCGCAAACTTATTAGTTTTGTTTAATAATGCGAATTGTTTTAATTTGCTGACCTTGCATGATTCTTGCCATGTAAATTCCTGCAGGGAATTCATTTCCAAATTGAAATATTTCATTTGCGGCACCGGTCGTATGATAGACGGTTTGCCCATTCACATTCATAACCGAAATTTGTATCATATTCTGACTTTCACTCCTGATCTCTAGTTGAATGTAACGGTTAAAAGGGTTGGGATGGGCATGCACTGTCATGTCTGTTAATTGCCTGGCGGACAATAACTGATTTGTCTCGTCTGTCAATCCGCTGAAGCATCTTGCACTTTTAACAGTTACGGTAAAAGTACACGTGGTTGCATTTCCCGTAGAATCAACTGCCGTATAAGCAATGGTACTTGTACCTACATTGAAAGTTTTAGTACCGACCAGATTGATTCCGGTCAATGGTGAAGTAAAAGTAGTAGCTCCGCTCATGGTATATTTAAGAGTGGCCAATCCACAATTATCACTATTGCGTGGATTGGGTATAGATATGTTGGTGGAACATCTGGAACTGTTCTTAATCGAATCAATAATATTACCGGGACAGGAAAGGGTAGGAGGAATAGTATCCAGGACCTGGATGATCAAAGTACACGAAGCTGATCCTGCGGAATTACTAGCTGTCCAGGTTACCAATGAGGTTCCTTCAGCTTGGTGTCGCTTCAGAGCCTCTTCCAGCTTTTGCAGCAGCTCGGCCAGGTTCTTGTCCTGCTTGGCCAGGCGGGAGAGCTCGGTGACCCATGCGTGGAATTTGTTGTTGTTGTTGTTGTTGTTACTGTTCCCGTTGTTCGCC
>CALMKY010000714.1 GCA_937867195.1 uncultured Saprospiraceae bacterium
AATCGGTATCATTGGAGAAATATCTCAATGACATTGCTAAACTTGCAATGCTCACCCCTGAACAAGAAGCTGAGTATGCTCGTCGCATTCGCGAAGGCGACGAAGAAGCATTGGAAGTCATGTGCAAATCAAACCTCAGATTCGTAGTATCTGTTGCCAAACAATATCAAAACCAAGGACTTTCATTGAGCGATTTGATCAATGAAGGTAATGTTGGACTTATTAAAGCTGCAAAACGCTTTGATGAAACTAAAGGATTTAAATTTATCTCGTACGCCGTGTGGTGGATCAGGCAGTCTATCTTGCAAGCGATCGTAGAATATTCACGTATCGTGCGGATGCCAGTCAATAAAGTAGGATCCTACAATAGATTGAATGAAGCTTATATAACTTTTGTTCAGGAGTATGAGCGCGAACCTACCCCTGAAGAATTAGCTGAAGCCCTGGGGGTTGCTGTGAAAGATGTCAATCACGTACTGAAATCCAATATGCGACATGTATCATTCGATGCGCCAATAGGGACCGATGAAGATGATATCTCCATGATCGATATCTATATGCACGAGACCGAAGAAAGTCCTGATTTAGCATTGATGAAAGAATCCCTCAAAAAGGAAGTTGAATACGGTATGACCGTGTTGGCTCCTCGCGAAATGGAAGTATTATCGGCTTATTTCGGTTTGGATGGAAACAAACCACTTACACTTGAAGAGATCGGAGATATGTTTGGTCTCACACGGGAGCGTGTACGGCAAGTGAAAGAAAGAGCAATTCGCAGACTCAGACGATCCATGCACCAAAATTCACTCAAGTCCTATTTGGGCTGATATCCGGTTTCCTGATTATTTAGTATAATTTTTTTGGTAATATTTGCCTGATGGCATACATTGAAACAAATTAATTAAATAATCGGAAATGGTCAATCACGAATTAATTACTACTTCAAATTCCCTAGAAGGGTATAAAATCATTAGACATATCGGAATCGTAAGAGGAATTACCGTCAGAAGCAGAAGCATCATCGGCAATATCGGAGGTGGTATCCAGTCCATGTTTGGGGGCAAACTTTCAATTTATGTTGAATTATGTGAAAAAGCGAGACAGGAAGCATTTCTGCTGATGCTTCAGCATGCCGATGAAAAAGGTGCAAATGCTATCATCAATATGAGGTACGATGCCAACGAGGTGATGAATGGTATTACTGAAGTACTGGCCTATGGTAGTGCAGTGGTAGTTGAAAAAATTTAGTACAAATAGATTTACATGATCAGGATAGCAATTTTCCTGTTTATCACATTCTTTATATTTAGTTTTGCCAGTGTGATGTCCATACTCGATCGATTATTTTCCGGGTTTAGGCCGGTAACTTTAAAACTTCGCAATGACTTACGGCAATTACAACCAGAGCTGAAATCATGGGCCCAGGATCATTTGGTAAAATGGTCTGCAGAAGAAATGTCATTGCTCAGCCTGAGCCAGCACAGGCAACTGAAGAAAACTTTTTCTTATAAGACATTTCGCGGTGTGTTCCAATCGATCTATCATGAGCCGTTAATAGTCTATTTGCAGAAAATGTACCACCCTGAAGAAGGTGTTTTGTTGGTAAGAAATTCAGTTCATGAATTCGGATACCTGATTTATCAAAAAGATGTAGAAGTTTTTATTGATGCAGAATATTTCGGAAAACTGGATCGCAACGGAAGGTTATGGTATAATGATCGGAATGTAATTGCCCAAATTGATCGGTCTGATAATGCGTTATTGGGTATCATGGTCAATAATAAAAATGCAGGAAGCCTGATCAATGAGGCAAAAAAGGAATCCCGCAACCCGAGAGCTTTTTCTTATGTCTCGACCATGGATGAAGTGGAAGAGAAAGTGTTTCTTTCGTTAGCTTTATATGAAATGATCCGAAGGGCTCCCGCAAAATAAATTTTACTTTATTGAATATACTTTTTTTCATCGCTAAGGCAAAAGTTATAAAAAACTTAATCCCTCCAATGCTTTTAACTCACCTTGTATATTTGCTGTCCATTTAAAAGCTGCTCATGATTGTTGATTCCATTGCTATTGCAGAGTTTCCCTTATTCAGTAAATTAGATCGTACACTTTCATCGGGAAAAGAAAATTTTACCGAATTTTTGCAATGGCCTCAGGATATATCTTCATTCCAAAAAATAATAGAATCCAGGAAATCGTTCACTACGAATAGAGAAGTATTGGTGAAAGTATTACAGGATCAATACCGCACCTTGGGTGAAAAATGCGATTCTATTGAAATGCTGTTATCACCCAAAACTTTTACCATTACGACGGCGCACCAGCCTTCTTTGTTTACAGGGCCAGTCTTCGTCATTTCCAAAGCCATCAGTGCCATTAAACTGGCAAAGCAGGTCAAAGAGCAAAATCCGGCTTTCGATATACTGCCGGTTTTTGTGATGGGTAGTGAAGATCATGATGTAGAAGAATTGAATAACACCCAGATAAATGGAAGCACCCTGGTTTGGTCAACAGACCAAAGGGGGCCCGTCGGTCGATTCAACCTTCAGGGTATAGAATCATTATTGCAGGAATTGGATTCACTTTCATTATATAGTCAATACCATGCAGAAATCATTGATTTATTTACCAAAGCTTATTCATTGGATACGTTTGGCCAGGCATTCCAATATTTATTAATTAAAGTATTAGGCCAGTATGGTTTGATTGTTTTGAACACCGACGATCAGAGGTTAAAAGAAGTTTTCAGACCCTATTTGATGCAGGAAATCATGGGATCGATTTCGAAATCACAGGTCAACCAAACTCAGCAAAAGCTTTATGATCTTGGTTATGATGCTGCGGCATTTGCAAGAGACATCAATGTATTTTATTTTGGGAACGGTTATAGGGAAAAAATCGAACGAGAAGGAGATACCTTCCAGGTGCCCGGAAAAGAACGGGTCTTTTCAAAAGATGAAATGATCCATGAAATCCAGGAACATCCTGAGCGATTTAGTCCCAATGTAGTAATGCGCCCTCTGTATCAGGAAATTTTACTGCCCAATCTTGCTTATGTTGGTGGCGGGGGAGAGCTTGCGTATTGGTTGGAGAGAAAATCACAGTTTACGGTATTTAATGTGCCATACCCGATGTTGGTGAGGAGGGATTCATTTATGATTATTGAACCGGATCAATTTAAACTGCTCAAACAATACCAGGTGAGAATTGAAGATCTTGCTATGAGATCTGACCTTTTTGTAAATACGCTGGCTGCATCGATCAGTGAGCATCAATTTGATCTAACCCGGGAAACGAATACTTTATTAGCAGAAATGGACAAATTAAAGGAAAAGGCGATTGCCATGGATACCACACTGGGCCCTACCGTGGAAGGTGAAAAATCCAAACTAATCAAATCGATCGAATACATCGAAAAGAAAATGTTGAAAGCAGAAAAAGTAAAACTGGAGATTCATCTTAATAAGGTAAAAAAAGTTAAAGACAAACTGATGCCGGACAATTCCCTTCTTGAACGGAAGGAAAATTATCTGACCTTCTACCTCAAATACGGTAGACTTTTTATTGATACCTTGCTTAAAGATTTTAATCCATTGGATAATCAATTTAAGGTCATTGAGATTGGGGAATGATTCATAGCACCATCGATGAATCTTATAGCTTAACGTGCATAAAATTGAAGAGGGTAAGTAGGTCGAATGTTCTTAATTTTGAGAATGCCTTCCAATATCAAAAGTCATTTTTTCTATTTCCTTATTTTCTTCTATTTATTGTTTACATCGTGTGCCCCTAAAGCCATTACCAGTTTTGGCACTGCAGACCCTGCTAAATCGATATTCTATCATCAGACAGGCAAAGGGGCTCCCATCCTTTTTATACATGGTGGGCCCGGGCTAAGTCATCACTACTTTTTACCTTCAGTATTCAGTCTTCAGAATGAATATCATTTGATTTTTTACGATCAACGCAATTGTGGAGAGTCGCTGGTTGCCACCGATACGCTGCAAATGCACCTGAGTTCTTTCATCCGCGATATTGATTTTGTACGTAAAAGGATGGGCTATAAAAAGATCAGTTTACTTGGTCATTCATGGGGTTCCATGCTGGCGGTGCGGTATGCCATTCAATATCCTGAAAATGTTTCAAATTTAATTTTGGTTTCCCCGGCGGCTATGTCATCTGCAGATGTAAGGGAAACCAGTCGACTGATCAACCAAAAATTTGAACCAATGGCGAATATCAGACGCAATGAACTGATCGAATCAACTGCTTTTAAACAAGGGGAACCCGACGCCCTGGCTCAGTTATACAAAATCGGATTTAGTCAAAATATGCTTAAGCCTGAAAAAGTTGATTCGCTCAATATTTATGTGCCGGAGGATTACCGGGCCAGAAACAGTTGGATGAAAACTCTGTATAGCGATCTGTACGATTACGATCTTTATCCTCAATTAAAAAAAATAAAATTACCCACATTGATTCTGGAAGGTTCCGGCGATGTCGGTGTACCGCAATCGTTAAAAATATCCAATACCATTCCGGGATCAAAATATATTCTGATCAAGGAATCAGGGCATTTTCCATTTTTAGAAAACAATTCTGATTTCACTACCGCCATTCGAAATTTTATCAGAAGTTAAAATCATGCAGATAGTTTTATCTTTACAATATGTCGCTGCCTTTTACCAATGATGCCATCACATTCGGAATTCTGTTTTTAGTTTTAGCCGGAATATTTTATACCACACAAAGTAAGAGCACTGGATGGCAAAAGTTTTATAAATATGTCCCTTCACTATTGCTTTGTTATTTTATACCTGCACTACTGCACTGGCCTTTGGGTATCATATCCAACGACTCATCCAAACTGTATTCATTCATTACGCGATATTTATTACCGGCCAGTTTGTTATTATTCTGTATCAGTCTTGATCTAAAAGCCTTAGCCAGACTGGGTCCCAAAGCTCTGATTGTTTTTTTGTCTGGATCACTGGGAGTTATCATCGGTGGACCGGTTTCATTATGGATCGTATCGCATTTCTTTCCCGGTTCATTGCCACGTCCTGCATCAGAGCTTTGGCAGGGGTTATCTACC
>CALMKY010000715.1 GCA_937867195.1 uncultured Saprospiraceae bacterium
CATAATTTGAAACGACATACGCAAAAGCACTGATAATAAACGTGATGATGGTAAAAACAGTACTGTATTGATCAGCTAGTCTGACCATCGGTGACTTCTCATTCTCAGCTTTTTTTACCATATCAATTATCTGTCTTTTCTCGCTTCGGCCGTAACCAGTTATGGCGATTTTGACTTCGTTGGGGGTGTATTCAAAAACTTCTAGACCTGATGAACTACCGGAGTAAAGAATCACTCCACGAGCCTCCGCAACTAACATGGCGGTTTTTTGGTTTCCAGAGAAGAAAAGTTTTTCTGTTGCTAGTTGTTCCGGTTTATATTTTTTTATTCTGCCCGGTAACATGAATGCATGTTGCAGAATGCCGCTTCCGGGAATAGAAGAATTGATGATTTGATATTCTTTTAAACTGTCTCGCAAAACTGTAACGTAAGATGCTGGATCTGCTGAAAATGAATCGCCACAAAGAAGTATTTTCTTTTTGCTTGATGGATGTGTCAATCCGGGATTCAGTTGATTTAATTCAGCTTTGTAATAATCAAACACCTGGAACCTGTAACATAATTCCATGAGGACAATGAAACCCAGGGAGGTAATAAAAAATGTATATACAAACTTTTTAAGTGTTTTCATCCTTTATTCGATTTGATAGAGGACCCATCCTTTGCGAAATTCCTTGATCACTCGAAGTGCGTACCGGGATCTTAAATTATGTACATTGATCATTACATTTTTGTCACGCCATTGACTGGCCCAGGCAGATTCATTTATGAGCGCGAAACTGTTTTTTTGAAAATCGCTATAAACCGTATCGTACAAATTAACTACTTTGAATTGATCTTGACGATATTCAACTGCATTCGAAATATCAAAAGAATATAATCTTTGTCCGTTTTCGTTCCCCAGATGGGCGACATATGCTGTAATTTCTTTTTCCAGTTTATTCCTGTCAAAAGATGGATAGATCGCCCGTATGCTTAAAGCACTTTGGATGATTAACATGACAGTGAAAATGATCCCTAATTTCTTAGTTGACAAAAATCGAGAGACCTTTTCATATCCGGGATATATCGAAATTAATACCAGCGGGTAAATAACCAATAGGTGTCGTGGATTTTGAAAATAATTACCCGCGATGAATAGAATAAACATAGCGATCGAAATAAAATGCAATGTGGCGGTATTCCGCTTCAATTTTATATTACTAAAAAACAAAAATAAAAAACCCAAATAACAGAACCCCGGGTGAAAGAAAGGATACAAACTAAAAATAATATTTGGAAACATATAATTCAACTGTCCTTCGGGTGAATTAATCGTTTTTGAGAAATAATATTTAATATTCCAGGTTTCCAATGCCTGATGATTTAAAAAGTGTAGATTCAATCCTTTACAATATGCATACAACAACCCACACAAGAGGATGGGGATCAAAGCCAATACATATTCTTTTTTAAACTTTAGATTGAATAAAGCATACAATAGATCAAGAAAGTATGGTAAGATGACCAGGAAAACGAGATACCGGGTGATCACTCCATAGGCAAAATAAATGAAGAATAAGATGAGGTCAATGGCAAGATTTTTATTTTTAAAAGTTAGAGAATGATACACACTGCCACAGATACAAAAACATGCCAGCATATCCGAACTGTTTACAATTGCATTTCTTAAAAAATAGGGAGCTCCGAGACAGAACAAAAACAAATAGGCAATTACATGGTGTGCCGATGTACCCGGATAGGAATGTAATATCAGGCGATACAAATAGAATAAACAACCTGATAGGCTCAACGTACTGATGAATTGCAGGCTTACATGGGCCGGAAGAAAGAAAAGCAAAAATGAACTAAGTGAATAACCAGGCGGCCAGAAAAAAAAACCAGGTTTAATTCCTTTTGTACATAAGCTTCTGAGATCTTCACTGTATTTTGTATAAGCATAGGTGTCTTGACCAAACAATCCATCAAAACCTAATATCCTGACCAGGATCAATAGGATCACAGGGGCGGCTAATAATATCCAGAACGACCCCGGGTATTTTGATTTCATTAGTGTTTTAATTTTATTTCCTGTAAATCCCAAAGCCCTACTATTTTACCTAAATCACTTGTATAATCGGGATGTTCATCCGGGATGCTGACAAGAGGCTTAGGGAAAAAAAAGGGTTTGATCTGCAGGTTAATGGGTCTCCAATCACCTGTAGTAATATCATAATTTATTTTGGGAGTCGTAAACGAAGTGGTCAACAAATATTTAGAACCGCTTAATTTCATGTTATGAATTGATTTTTCAATATGATCATAAGAAAAATGAACTAAGCAATCTCTGCAAAATATCAGGTCAGCATAAGGAATGGAATCTAAAAGCAAGTTGGCCACTTTAAAATGAATGTTTTCAGACTCATATTTTGATTTATTGACCTCTATCAACTCGGGTACAAGATCCAGCCCAAGATAACGGAAAGAAGAGAGATCGACTTCCTTCATCCAATTAAAATCGCCGCAGGGAAGGTCGATGATTTCATGTATGGACAATGAAGTAAACAATTGTTTTAAGTCATTTCGTAAGTTTATGGTTCGTTTTAAGGTGGATCCCGGACCAGACACGCTTTCCGGATTGTTCCATATATTATTTTTATAAATATAATGAAACACATCCGGAGGAGCCATTTTTACAAAATATGAATTTTCTTTTTTGTGGTTATTCCTGTGATACAGATCTACGAAATATCGTGGTAAAAAACTTTTAATGAACGTCTTCAGTGGCTTGGTGTATTGATTGGCATTGGACTTAATTGCATCTGACATTCTGAAAACAAATTAACGATTTAAATCAAAAATATAGACTTTCCGGTTATCGTTTTTCAAGGGGTATAGATCTGAAGTCGGATGTTTAAATAGAAAATCCTTGATTTTATGTAAGGGAAGATCTGATCCGACATATATCCAATAGTCGGCTCCTTGTTCTTTTTCCAATCGATCCAGGGCGATTGAATTTAAGGCCAATTCCTCAACAGACCATCCCTTTCGTTCTGAACGGTAAAGTAGTCTTGGATTTCGACAATCCATTTTTTCGTTCGTAACGATGACCTTTGAATTTAAACGGGTATGGGATCGGATGATTTGGGCCATTTCTATTTCATCGTTACGAATTGTATAATAAGATTGTTCGGAGTACACCAGGTTAATACTTAGCATCAGGACGATGGGAAATATCAGGCTAACATGAAAATTCTTATGAATGTATTCCAGACCGAGACCCATTACGACAGATGCGGGAGCTAATAAAGGCAATTGATAGTAGTTATGGACCAGATTTAAATTAAAAAAAGTAAGTACATAGACAGCAACTGCTATGAGCCAAAGCAAGATCATTACATGATGCTTTACTTTCTTTAGATCATTTAGTCCGGCAAGAAATAAAACAATTCCACCCAACCCGGTCACCTCCAAGACCCCTCTTTGTAATAATACCTTCCATGAATACAGACTCATTCTTTGAGCTATTGTGCCGAAGTACCATGTAACACTTGCCGTCATGGGTCGATATCCCATGATGTAGCTGAGGTCCGGAGAGCGGCTGTTTATTGTATTAGAATAGACTTGCCAAATTCCAAAAACGAGTACCGGAGGGAGGAAAGCAAGCGAGTATTTTAAAATCATGGTCCATTTTCCATTCCGGTAGATCCAATAAAATAATGGAATAGACCAATAAAATACATAGGGAGGTTTAATCAATAAAATTACACAAAGCAACGCACTGCTAACCAGAAGCAATAGGGGGGATTTAGCCGACACGGATCTTAATATGCAATAGACCATCGCATGGCAAAGAGCAATAACAAAAAAATCAATATGAATGGCTCTCGAGTAATAGAAGCTGAGAGGTAAACTTAGATAACAAATTAGACTCAGTCTTGCCAGATGTTCATCTACTATTATTTTGACCAGTTTGTACAAATAGATGACGGATACAGAAAAAAACAATAAAAACACGATCCTGGCTACCAAAACGGATTTACCTGTGACAAAATAGGTAGTTGCCACGATGGCTTCCGGTAGCGGAAATTCCAAAATAACCGTATCTCTTGAGCCCATCCAGCATACGGTAGGATGTAATAGGTCAATACCATTTTTATAGAAATCATCAATATAATTGGCTGTATCGCATTGTCTCCAGCTGTGGGGTTCGTCAATCTCTTTCGATAAATGGAATAATCTTATACACATCAGCAGGGCTATGATGATAAAAAAGTTCCTTTCTGTAAAAGATCCTGCTTTGGAAGTCATTTCACCATTTGGAGTTTTGAATAAATAAAATCCAACAGTTTCTGTGAAGAAACTTCGACGCTTTCTTTATCAGTATGTAGTACCAAATCCGGATGCTCGGGTATTTCGTAAGGATCATTTATGCCTGACAGTTTGATGGTATTTAAATGAATAGCTTTTCGGTATAATCCTTTCGGATCACGCTCTATTAAGGATTCAATTCTGGCCTGTAACCAGACCGTGTAGACATGTTCGGATTTGGATTTTAATTCCAGTCTGCACTTTTCATAAGGATTGATGGTGGCCATGAGTACAATATTCCCTGCTTGCATCAAATTCAATCCCAGATCACCAATTCGACGATTGTTTTCAATCCTGTCCTGAGCTTCAAACCCAAGGTCCTTGCTTAGGGTTTTTCTCATTTCGTCTCCATCCAGGACGATCGCGGGATGTGACGCAAGGGATAAGGCAGCCTTTGCTTTACTGGCGAGGGTCGTTTTTCCCGAGCCTGACAAACCGGTAATTTGCAATAGGATCATTTATTGTGTAATTCGAATCCAATAAAATGGTGATCCGGTTAAGAAAATTTTTCTGTAAAAGCGATTTGTTATCTGAGAAGGATCGTACAATATAGTATAATTTATTTCTTGTAGATCAGCGAAGGTATGGTGATGGTAATAATTTATGAAATTTGGGTAACCAATCGATGAGTAGTAATGCGCACTTCGCGCCCTTCCTTTCTCAGCCTCTTCTTTTGTTGCATACATTGGACTATCCAATATATGTATTTCACCTTTGCTTGTTAACAAGTCTTTTAATCTATTGATGAGCATATTCAACGAAGGAAAATATTGAACAGTACTATTGAGAGTAATTAAATCGAAATAATGTACGGGCCATCGTGAATCAAATAAGTCTCCATAAATAAACTTGCACCTGGCAGAAGAGAATAATTTGCTTGCTTGCTCCAATTCCTCTTTATTGATATCAAGGCCGTAGGTATGATCACTTACATGCTCTGATACTTTATGAGTGAACCATCCGTTTCCACATCCGATATCCAAGGCCGTCGATGGTTTTAATTTATAAATCTCTTGTAAAACTCGTTTAGAAATGTATTTTCTGTATTTCCATTCTGTTTCGTAGGGCGACCCAAAAGTCGTATCAGGCAGTTTTATAATGGTCTCATCATCCGGTACTCGATGTTCTTTTTTTCTTATTTCAAGATACATGGAATCAAAATCATTCTGCCAACCCGGGTTTAGATACAGCACATTATGACTCAAAATTAATTCATTTGCAAAGTCAGTATTCATGCCATCAAAATAAGGAAGGTCTGAATCTATAATAATACATCGCGCTTCGGAACAGCAGAATTTTCACTGACAACTTGATCGATAGGGCCAATTTATTCGTCTCGGATCTTTGAAGATTGTATAATTTCATTTTATTAGAAATATAATGGCTGGCATAGGCATAATATGCTTTGGGATACATTCTTGCAAAGTCTATTTCTCTATCAGTAGATGATTCCCAGGATACTCTGGTATGAGTGCTCTGAGTTTCATTATACAGTGCCGTCCCTTTGATCGGATAAGCCGTCGTAATGGTAAAAATATCCGGATTTGCATTCTTAAGATGATCCAATGTTTTGAGAATGTCATCTTCTGTTTCACCCGGATAACCAAGCATAATGAATGTTCCGGTTTGAATACCTTGATCTTTTGCTTCAAGAATCATTTTTTGTACCTGGATGGCATCGACCCTGCGGTCCATGGCATCCAAGATGGTTTGAGACCCGCTCTCTGCACCTATCCAGACCCGATAGCATCCGGTTTCTTTGAGTATTTTGATGACTTCGGCATTCAATCGATCGGCTCTGGTAATGCATTCATATTGGATCTTTATATTTCGATGCCTGAGTTCGTCCCTGAAATTTTCTAACCAAACATGACTTACGGTAAAAACATCATCGACAAACCATATCAAATCAGGATGGTATACATGGACGATATGGGACAATTCATCGGCTACTTTATTGGCTGGCATCCTTCTATAACTTTGTCCATACACCGCGGTGCTGCACCATTTACAAGTATATGGGCAACCCCGCTGGGTACTGACTGAAATACTATTTTTTCCGTGGCTTTTTTTCCATAGATCCAGGTATTGATGTATATCTATTTTATGCCGGTTCGGAAAGGGCAGCGCATCCATTTTTAATTTTTGCCTGGGATGAGTCTTACTTATTTGATTATCTTCTAATTTATATGCGATGCCTTGAATCTCTCCTATATTTTCAATTTTCCCGTTTTTAAAATTTTGAATAATTTCAAGGAAAGTTTGTTCACCTTCTCCAATGACGAGGATATCGGCCCCGACATCAAGATATGGTTCAATGTTGTAAGTAATGTCTGGTCCACCCAGAACGATCATCGTATTTTGTAAATTTTTATTTGATTTTATGAATTTTATCAGATGTACAATTTCCGGCTTCGTAATTAAATTGGAATAGATGCCAAGAATGTCCGGCTGATTCTCTTCCAGATATTTTCGATGAGAGGTGCGATCGCGGAAGGTGGTATCGTAGACATCATGAGGTACTTCATATTTTTCAAGCCAGGCACTTAGATACAATAAGCCGAGTGGAGGATATGGTTTTAAAATTTCCATTTCCTTTTTGTCATCGGTCATATAATATGCATGAGTTAAAATTATTTTCATGTCATAGTCCTCATCACAAAAATAGTTGCTTCCATTCTAGATATGCCCGGTTTGATGTATTTATTTAATATCAGTATAGCATTTTCCCATTTTTTTTGATCTGATTCAAACACATGAATGAATCTTTGATATAGGTTGAAAATATTTGAAATCCGGTCTTTGATCGTATGCTTATACATCTTTAGCGAAGGGTTAACCGGTTGAGTTTTAATGACTTCAAATCCTGAGTTCCTGAAAAGATGGTGCCAGTCTTGTACAGTAAAAAGGGTCTGGTGTGCCATAGGAATTCCCAAGAGCTGAATGCTTTTTAGAGCCAATTCTTGTTTTTCCTGATTCGAAAGAGCATCAAGCCAAATAGATTCATTCAATACAAACAATCCATTTGGTTTGAGTAACCTTAAAATTTCACTTAATATTTTTTTAATTTCTTCCACTGAGAGGATGCTCAACACAGATTCAAGATAAATCAAATCAAAAAAACAGGATTCAAAGGGATATGGAAATTGGTCCGGTGATGCTAAATGTAAATTATTAACCGGCAAACCGACGAAACGATGCCGTTTGATCGCTTGACGATGCATTGTTGCGGAACACTCAATACCATATAATAAAAGATCCGGGTATAAATGATGCAGCCTGATGAGCGTTGCTCCGGTTCCATAACCAATTTCTAATATTTTTTCATTTCCTCGCAGTTGCATGCAATGAATTAATTGATCCGTTGCATTTTTTCCCCCTCCATGTAAGAAAGCCAAACCTCGGCGGGCATAATAATCCAAAATGCTATTCTTCTTCATTTTTTTTGCATGCATATTATAAAATGATCACTGGCAAATGCGCTGATGCGGTGAAAAGGATTGTACTGATCTACTCGTTCCAATACATTTAAATAAAAACTGTTTTTATTGTTTTGAAAAAAATTGAAATAGGATGGCGGCACCATAAACCCGATGGGGGAAATTTTTTTTATGGTAAAGTTTTCATTAAAATACTGACCAAACGATTCAGGGCTATAATACCAGGTTCTTATCTTTGTTTCTTCGTTTAGATTGGCAAAAACTGGGGAGCGAGATTTTCTTCTCAGGATATTTTTAAGATCGGTTTTATATAAAAAATATAAAGTTTCCCATAGACAAAAATTATTTATTATGACAAAGATTACATAACCGTTTGAATCGAGTCTTTCTGACAAAGTCCGGGCTAAGGTTGAAAAATAGGAAGGATCTACACAGTTTAAGGCACCAAAATTTGAAAAAACCAGATCGAACATTTTATCTTTAAAATGAAAGTGTAATTCGTCAATGGATAAGGCTTCATATTGGATCCGTTCCCAATTAGGGAGCCCTTCAGATTTTTCACGAGCTACTTTAATCATTTCGCTTGAAGAATCAATTGCCGTAACCGAAAAATTTTGATTTGCAAACCAAATAGCATCTTCGCCGGTGCCACAACCCAAATCCAGGACCCTGTTTCCTTTCACTGAATGGATCCAGGGAGTCAAAAATTTGTAAACTTGACTACGTTGGATTTTGCCTATGGGAGATAGACTAAAACGAAGGTCATAATCTATCGCGATGGGATCAAATGCAACTTTCATAGATCACACCTGGAACGAAGGGTTTAATTTACGCAATCTGATTTTTTCTATCCAGGTTGCGGGTAAATAATACAAAATATATACAATCGATTTTAGGATAGGCTTGTTCAATTTAGTATGTCCCTGAAATATTTTTGCCAGGTTTAAAATTCCTTGTTTTTGTCTGAATAATTTATGAACAAACCGGTGTAATCTTTTATAAAATGTACGGCTATAATTTCCATGATACAGTATATCTAAATCGTCTGAATCTTTCCAGTTTTGCTTATCGCCGATTCGTTCTTTTACCTTATCAAAAAATGCAGTACCGGGTAAAGGATATGAAATGGATATTCCGAGGTCGTCAGGCATATTGTGGAGTAGCATGTCAATGGTGGCTTTGATATCTTCCATCGTCTCGTTTA
>CALMKY010000716.1 GCA_937867195.1 uncultured Saprospiraceae bacterium
AGGTTATTTTGATCCTCATACCTCTTATTTTACGCCTCAGGATAAAGAAAACTTTGACATGGGCATGTCCGGAAAGTATGAAGGGATTGGTGCCAGACTTGGACCAGATAAAGAATATGTAAAAATTACAAGCATTATTCCCGGTGGTCCTGCTGCCAAAAATAAAGAGTTGGAAATAGATGATTTGATCATGAGAGTTGCACAAGATGGCGCTCAGCCAAAGGAAGTAATTGGTTTCAGGGTGGAAGATGTCATTACCCTCATACGTGGTAAAAAAGGTACCGGCGTGACGGTAACTGTTAAGAAAAAAGATGGCAATGTAAAAGATGTTCACCTCGTGAGGGATGAAGTCATTCTCGAAGAAGGATGGGCCAAATCATCGGTAATCCAAATTCCAGGCACTACCGATAAAATTGGATATATCTTACTTCCAAGTTTCTATTCTGATTTTGAAGATAATAATGGCAAGTCTTGCGCTCGCGATATTGCAACTGAAATCGGAAAACTCCAAAAAAATAATGTCAAGGGAATTATTCTGGATTTAAGGTACAATGGCGGTGGGTCCTTATCTGAAGTAGTCGATATGGGCGGTCAATTTATTGAAAGCGGTCCAATGGTACAGGTCAAATCCCGTACCGGGAATCCGCAGGTAATGAATGATCGTGACAATAGTGTGGTATACGATGGCCCGCTGTTAATTATGACGAATTCTTACAGCGCTTCTGCTTCTGAAATATTAGCTGCAGCAATGCAAGATTATAAGCGAGCTGTTATCGTTGGATCTCCAAGTTCATTTGGCAAAGGAACCGTACAGCGTTTTTTCTCACTGGACCGCGCGGTCAGTGGCATGAATGAATACAAACCTCTGGGTGATCTGAAAGTAACCATGCAGAAATTTTATCGTATCAATGGTGGATCGACCCAACTGAAAGGAGTGGTTCCGGATATCGTATTGCCTGATAATTTTAAATACATTAATGTCGGTGAGAAAGAATACGAACATCCCATGGAATGGACAGAAATACCCAAACTCAATTACTCACAAAATGTATACAGCGTAGACAATATTGAACAACTTAAATTGCTCAGTAAAGCCCGTACCGATACCAGTCGCATCTTTAAATTATTAGATGAAAATGCTTTGCGGGTCAAAAATCGCGAAGACATGACATTGACTTCTCTCAATCTGGACGAGTACCGCAAGGAAGAAAAATCACGCGATCTCGAATCCGAGAAATTCAATTCTCTGAATATTCGACAAACAAAATTAGTGACAAGTCCCTCCGCTGACTTCAGTGTAAAAGACAAATCTCTTACGGATGAAAAAGTGCTCAAAGAAAGACAAGAAGAGTGGTTTAGAAATATTAAAAAAGATGTCTACCTGGAAGAATGTGCTTTGATCGTCCAGGATATGATCAAAACATCCAACCAGAGCAAAGTAGCGAAAGCAAATACCAATAAATAATGTTTGCAGGTGAAAAGGCGTTTGTTGATCATTTTGATTGCTTGTTCCGGTGGGTTGGGGTCGTGCCTGGCTCCGGCTCAAAAACGACTTGCAACGACGAATGATAAGATAAAACTCGATTTATTATTTGAAGTGGATAGCTGCAAAGTGTATCGCTTCCGGGACGGTGCTGCTGATTTTCATTACCTGACCATTTGTAAAAAGAGATAATTCATTTTTGAATAAAATATATTCCATAGTAATCCTGCATGCATTAATGTGTTCGTGCATAGCTCCTGCTCAAAAAAGAGTCATCACCAGCAACACGGGCATTAAAGTTGAATTACTATATAAGATAGATGATTGTTCTGTGTACCGATTTTATGATGGCGGTTATCCTAGGTATTTTTCTGATTGTCCCGGTTCCATAGACTGGAAAGAAGAGTGTGGAAAGAATTGTACCCGCAAGGTACGGATTGAAACAGTGTACAACTAGAAATCAAATCTATAAATCCTGTCAATGTCCTGATTGCTGTTGTGCAGGATGGCAAGATCTTTTATCAAGCCATTGTGTAAACCATATACCCAACCGTGGATTTCCAATTCCTGTTCTTTCCATGCTTGTTGTACAATAGAAGTCTTCGCGAGATTGTGCACCTGCTCGATCACGTTTAATTCACACAATTTATTCTCTTTCTGTACCTGATCGGCTATGCCATCCAATTCTTCCCGATTATTATAATAGACGTCTTTGATATTGCACAGCCAATTATCCACAAAGCCGTGCTGATCACTTGACATAGAAGACCGGATGCCACTGCAACCATAATGGCCACATACTATGACATGCCTGACCTTCAGAAACTTTAATGCAAACTCGAGTACCGAGAGCATATTGATATCGGTATGCACGACGAGGTTGGCAATATTGCGATGCACAAAAATTTCACCGCTGCCTGTATTCGTTATTTCATTAGCCGGTACACGACTGTCAGAACATCCAATCCACAGATAATCGGGTTTCTGACCTTCCATCAGCTTTTTGAAATAATCAGGATCTCTTTTGAGATTGGATTCGGCAAAGTGGCGATTCCCCTCAATTAGTTTTTGATAAGAAGATTTCATGGTTGGATTTCTGATTCAAATGTACAATTTGGATTTATCAAAGTAGGATTCAATTTTTACTATTGGATACTTTGAAAATGAAAGCTTATCAAAGATCCATATAAGTTAATTAACTATTTTTTTATAGGTCCTCCTCCTTTTATGCTGCCTGTATTCATAACCTTTCCATAGCAATTGAACGTTGGTGTTCGTTTCCAATTCAGGATTAGACTCTACCCATTGAATCTTGGCCTCAATTGCGGACTTCATGATATCATAAAACAATAACGCATGGACACCTTTATTGCGCCAGGCTGGGTCTGTACCAATCAATAACAGATCCAGGGTATCATTTTTCCTTAACGCCTTTAGCAGATGGAACCATCCAAATGGGAGCAGTCTGCCTTTCGCTTTCTGAAACGCCTTGCTCAGGGATGGCAATGCAAGACCGAAAGATATTAACTGATCTTGTTCGTCCGCAACCAGTGAAATAAATTTGGGCATTAATATTTTAGAATACTTTCTTACATATAGATTTACTTGCTCCTGCTCGAATGCAATAAAGCCATGTATGTCCTTATAGGTGCGGTTGATCAGGTCAAACATTTTGTACGCATTCTCCACAAGATCTTTTTTATTGTGGATAGGAACTGTCTTGACTTTGTATTTCTCTTTTAAAATTTCACTAAACTTTACAAAACGCTCAGTGAGCTCAGTAGGACAGTTTAATTGATGCTCAATCCAATCTACTGCTTTCACATAGCCAAGTGATTCCAGATGGCCGGCGTAATACGGATGATTATACAAGGTGGCAATGGTAGGCATTTGATCAAACCCTTCCACCAAAAGTCCTGCTTTATCCAAATTAGTAAAGCTCATCGGTCCTTCGATCTCCGACATTTTCTTTTCTTTGATCCATGCTTCGATAGCAGAAAACATGGATTTAGTAACTTCGAGGTCATCGATGACATCAAACCATCCAAATCTTCCTTTCAGAGTATGATTCAGTTGGTTCTCACGATGATTGATTATGCCAGCAATACGCCCTGCCGGTTTACCATCCTTGAAAGCTATGATCAATTTCAAATCACAATGCTTCAATACCGGATTGTGGACTTTCGAAAACAAATCATATTCGTCAGTCCAAAGACCCGGTACCCAGTATGGATTGCCTTTGTATAGATCAAACGGAAATTGTAAAAATTGTCTGAGTTCTTTTTTGTTGAAAGGATCGATGGGATGAAGTGTAATGGACATAGTCGATATTTACGATGTACAGATGGCGATGTACTATTTGATGTATTATTTTATGATTTCCGTTTGAGAAGGTCTGTAATTAATTCCCGCAAAATGGCTTTGCTTTTTGAATTGCAGTCGATACCATCGAGATCTTCAAAGGCCTGATCACTGTATTGCTTAGCCAATGACAAGACATATTCTGAAGATTTGTTTTGGTCAAACCGGGTTGTCACGAGTGACACTTTATCCGGATCGTTTCCTTGATACAATTTTTGTAATTCAGTACGGTCCATTTTATTAGCCTGATTCATAGCGTGGATAAATAAAAGAGTCTTTTTCTTTTGAATGATATCACCGCCTTTTTGCTTGCCGGATTGATTGCTGTATACATCCAGGTAATCATCAATTAACTGGAATGAAATACCTGCCCGGACACCGATTGAGTATAATTTCTTACAAGCCTCTTTACCAGCCCCGGCTGCTATACCACCCATTTTAAGTGAGGCACCTAACAAAACAGCCGTTTTATATTTGATCATTTGCAAATAATCTGTCTCCGATACAATCTCTTTGGATTCAAAATTAATGTCGAGTTGTTGACCTTCACAGACTTTGATCGCCGTTTGGGTCATCAGCTTGATCATCTTGAATCGTTGAGATTTGGGATAAGCTGATAATAACTCATATACTTTTATCAACATTAAATCGCCAGACAAGATCGCAGCATGGGTACCGTAGACGACATGGGTGGTGGGTTTACCTCTGCGCAATGGGGAAGCATCCATGATGTCGTCGTGCATCAAAGTAAAATTATGAAATAATTCGATGGCTGTAGCAGCCTGATACGCATGCACCGGCTCTTCATTTGAAAATAATTGATAAGCAAGCAGAGTGAGTAAAGGTCTTATCCTCTTTCCTCCTAATGACCATAAATAATTCGCAGGACTGTATAATTCCAGAACTTTCCCTGATAAAGAAAAGGCATTCAGATGGGTATTGAAATCAGCCGTAATCTCTTCGAGGGATTGCATGGATTCAATTCGATTGTATTCGCTTAGCTTCTAACGCCTGATGAATTGAAATAGTGTTGGGTTCGGTCGGCTTGGATTGACCTGCCATCTGTATTGAATGACGTGCAGGAGTCACCATACCGGTGGATTTATTGCCATCGACCGCAATAAAAGGAGCAATAACCAATGAAACGATCGACATTAATTTGATCAATATATTCATAGATGGTCCCGAGGTATCTTTAAAGGGATCGCCAACCGTATCACCAGTAACTGATGCTTTGTGAGGTTCAGATTTTTTGTAGTATGTCTGTCCATTGATCTCGACTCCTTTTTCAAAAGATTTCTTTGCATTATCCCAAGCTCCACCTGCATTGGATTGAAATAATCCCATCAAAACGCCCGATACGGTGACACCGGCCAGGACACCACCCAGGACCTCAGGTCCCATGGTAAACCCAATCAAGACAGGAGTAACCAATGCTATGGCACCCGGCAATATCATTTGTTTGATCGATGCTT
>CALMKY010000717.1 GCA_937867195.1 uncultured Saprospiraceae bacterium
CGGACTGGCTAATTCAGTAAACAGTATTTCAGTGTATTTGATGAAAGAAATAGGCAACGCAGAAATCGTATGCGGCCTGGTAAACAATATGGGGATCGATAGCTCGGTTCGTCGAAGCGATGGTGAATACAGGGTACCTCGTCAGCCATCTATTTGCCTTGGTTCGGCTGATCTTACTGTAATGGAAATGACCGGAGCCTATACCACATTCGCCAATGACGGCAAATACATCAAACCTTATTTTGTCGATCGTATTGAAGATAAAAGTGGGCGTGTCATTTTTCAATCCAAAATTGAAGAAAATAAAGCCCTGCCCAGCGGAGTCAACTATGTAATGACAGATTTATTAAAGAGGGCATCACCGGTAAGGGATACTTCGGTGAGAACCCTCCATGGCGGTAAAACCGGAACAACGAATAGTTTTAAAGATGGATGGTACATGGGTGTAGCACCCAGGCTGGTGGTGGGTACCTGGGTCGGTGGTGATTTGCCATGGGTGCATTTCCGTACGCTTGCCCAAGGCCAGGGATCCGCTATGGCTAAACCGATTTTTGCAAATTTTATGAATAGGTTGGAGCACGATCCCCGCGTGGTATGGAAACGGGATATTGATTTTTTTAAACCGGATCATATCGGAATCGAAATGAATTGTGCTGCCTACGATACCCTCAATATCGATGAAAATCTTATTAAACAAAGTAAAAAGCTCAGTGATGAGTTTGATGATATAGAAAAATAACAATCGAAAAATTTTATTCATACCAGATTTGACCGCACCGTTTTTTAGATTATTTACCGCGTTTGTGGCTGGTATGTTTATTGTATTGTTGCTTTTATCCTGTAATCCATCTCCGACTTCGATTTTTGGAGTAAAGAAAATTACGATCCGGGATACCTTTATAAATCAGGTAGATCAATACATCCAGGTCAGAATGAAAGACTGTAATTGTCCTGGAGCAGCGATTACGATCATCATCGATACACTGTCCCGCCTGGAAAAAGGCTATGGTGTACGATCATTGGACAATTCTCTTCCGGTAGATACCAATACAGTCTTTAGACTTGCCAGCGTATCCAAAAGTTTTGCTTCGGTGCTTGCCTCTATTGAAGAATCAAAAGGTAAGTTTCATTTCAGTGATAAAGTAAATCAATACGTAACTGATTTCAATTATGAGCCAAATGATTTTAGCAATCAGGTTAGCATCAATAATATACTATCGCATTCTTCCGGCATGCCCTACCATAGCTTTACCAACCTGGTAGAAAGTGGTATGGCACTCTCCGCCATCATTCCTAGATTCAGTAATATTAAAGTCAAGCTTCCTCCCGGTGAAGAATATGCATATCAAAATGCAACGTATGGACTGATCGAACCCATTTTAGAGAAAACCTGTCATCAAGCTTATACTGATTTATTGAACTTTGAGTTGATCAAACCTCTGGGTATGAATCGCATGAGTTATACCTATTCGTCGATCACATCAGACACCAATCATGCCATGCCTCATAAACCGGTCGGGGAAAACAGATTTGAACTTACCGACATTACTGACAAATATTATAACCTTGTCTCAGCAGGGGGCATCAATGCATCGATCTCAGATATGAATAAATGGATCAGACTGTTGATGGGCTATTATCCTTCCATTCTGTCCGCGTCCATGCTGGACAGTCTGTATACTCCCCGCATTCGTACGACCACCGATAGAAGGTATTATAATTATTGGCCGGGCGTTA
>CALMKY010000718.1 GCA_937867195.1 uncultured Saprospiraceae bacterium
TGTACCTCAAAGCCTATATCACCGGTACCCAATTGGGACAAATTAAACTGCATCAGACCGTGGATGTCATCGTGCATCAGGGTGAAAAGGCCAACATTCAAAAGGGTATCATCAATTGGATCTCGGATAAAGCCGAATTTACTCCTAAATCGATCATGACAGTAGACGAACGAGCCAACCTGGTGTATCCTATCAAAGTAAAAGTTATGAACGATGGGAGTTTGAAAATCGGCTTATTTGCAGAGGTCAACTGGTAACCCAATATGATCGAGATCATCAACATAAAAAAGACCTATAACAAAGGAAGTGTCGTTGCCCTCAACGATTTCCATCTCAGTATCCAGCAAGGTGAATTGTTTGGATTGATAGGTCCCGACGGTGCCGGCAAGACTTCATTGATTCGAATCATTTCTTCTTTATTATTGCCTGACCGGGGAAGCGTAACCGTATTGGGTCATGATGTAGTAAAAGAATATGAATACATCAGGAGCATTATAGGCTATATGCCGGGAAAGTTTTCATTATACCAGGATCTGTCGGTGGAGGAAAATCTCAATTTTTTTGCAAAAGTCTTCAATGCGGATATCCAGAAGAATTACCATTTGATAAAGGAATTGTACGATCAGCTGTCTCCTTTTAAAAACCGAAGAGCTGGTAAATTATCCGGCGGTATGAAGCAAAAGCTTGCGCTTTGTTGCGCGTTGATTCATGAGCCAAAATTATTATTGCTGGATGAACCAACGACCGGGGTGGACCCTGTATCCCGTAAGGAATTTTGGGACATGTTATTGAGATTAAAAGCAAAAGGAATCACCATCCTGGTATCGACTCCCTATATGGATGAAGCCACTTTATGCGATCGGGTCGTACTGATCCAGGAAGGTAAGATTTTAGATATAGGTACCCCTGACGAAATATGCAATAAATCCGGATTGTTCATTTTTGCCATTAAATCATCAGAGGAATATAAATTGATTAAAGCATTGCAATTATATGAGAATATTGTATCGGCTTATTCTTTCGGGAATCACATTCATACCCAAATCAAAGATCAGGATCCGGATAAATTAAATCAATATTTGATAGGTTGCGGCATTCATGATTTCAGCATCGAACGCGTCAAGCCCGGAATCGAAGATGTATTTATGCATAAAATGGTCGCTGCATGAAAGTAATCGAAGTAAGCAATCTCACCAAAACTTTTGGAGCATTTACCGCGGTAGATCACATCAGTTTTGATGTGATGAAAGGTGAGATTTTTGGATTCCTGGGAGCAAATGGAGCCGGTAAAACGACGGCCATGCGCATGTTGTGTGGACTCCTGGTGCCAACTTCCGGGGTGGGCAAAGTCGCTGGATTTGATATCATGTCTCAAAGCGAACAAGTAAAAAAACACATTGGGTATATGAGTCAAAAATTTTCTTTGTACAATAATCTGACGGCTAAAGAAAATATCCTGTTCTATGGTGGATTGTATGGGATGAGTAAAAAGGAATTGGTCCAAACCAGTGAGGCATTGCTTACAAGATTGGGACTGAAGGAGTATGAAAACAAATTGCTTCAGGAAATGCCCCTTGGATGGAAACAAAAGCTTGCATTTTCTGTAGCCATCCAGCATAAGCCGACGATTGTTTTTTTAGATGAACCTACGGGTGGGGTAGACCCGGTCACGCGAAGACAGTTTTGGGAGATGATGTATGAAGCGGCGAATGATGGATTGACCATTTTTGTCACTACACATTATATGGATGAAGCCGAATATTGTAACCGTGTTTCGATTATGGTCGACGGGAAGATAGCCGCCCTCGATACACCGGAAGCATTAAAATCAGCATTTCATAGCGACCATATGGATGGTGTTTTCAGGAAATTAGCACGTGGAGCAAGCAGAGTAGAATGATCTGAGCCATTAAAATGGAGAAATGGAAAAGTAAAAAAGTGCTGAAGTGAATAGATATGGATAAATTGATGGTTGGAGGAATTGTTTAGGTGTTTGTTTCAGCTGAGGGCCGGCATGGACTCAAAGGGATGCCGATAGAATAGGTTGTAAATTGTAAGTTGTCAAAATTTAAATTGAATTGTGTTTAAAGCATTGGTAATAAAAGAATTTAAGCATGTGCTTCGGGATCCGAGGTCATTGTTTTTCTTATTGGCACAACCTGTCATGATGATGTTGCTTTTCGGTTTTGCTTTGCATAGCGGGTATTTATAAAGGAAGTTTATTAAAGCAAATTGTGCTTAACTTGATTCTAAGTTTTTTTTTAAGAGAACAAT
>CALMKY010000719.1 GCA_937867195.1 uncultured Saprospiraceae bacterium
AACATGGCCACAACCATTTTGGTGCCACGGGTTCAGTGGAAAGAAGCACCTGCTGGTTTCATGATATTGCGGTCGATAGCAAAGGCAATATGTATGTAGGAGACATCCTAGGTTTAAAGGTGCTGAAATTTAAACCTAACAAATCATTGTAAATTGCTGCATGAACTATATTCCGTTGCGGTTAATGTTTTTCACGTTTTTGTTTTTTTGTGTGAGCTCATGCACCGGACAAATTCAAAATAATAATTCAAACAATAAAGTTGATAAAACAAATCCAATCACCCAGTTCAACATCCTGGCAATACGCACAAATTTAGATAAAAACATAAGAAGTATTTTTCAGGATAAAAATGGAAATTATTGGTTTGGAACCAATGGCGCCGGCGTTTATCGTTTCGACGGAAAAAACTTAAGGCAATTTACCGTACAAGATGGACTTGCAGACAATCAGGTTATAAACATTCAAGAAGATGATATGGGAAATATTTGGTTGCAATCTGGTATGTTCAGTATCACGAAATTTGACGGAACAAAATTTACTTTGCAATCCGATAAAGTCAATTTTACCAACGGGGCAGAAAGCGATTGGAAAGCAAAAAACAACGACTTATGGTTTTACGCAGGTGGTGGTACATTCAGATTCAGCAATCCTACGCTTAACTATTTGCCTTTTCAACGATCAAGTGAAAATACACAACCCAATGCTCCGTTTTCACTTAGTCGCTATGGTGTATACTGTATTTTAAAAGACTCAAAAGGGAATACCTGGTTTGGAACACAGGCTGAAGGAGTATGCCGGTATGATGGTAAGAAGTTAACCTGGTTTAAGGAGAAAGGACTTGCCGGTCCTGCCGTTCTTGGATTGTTTGAAGACAGTAAGGGCAACCTTTGGTTTGGAAACAATGGAGCAGGATTATTCTTTTATGATGGAAAAAAGTTGACAAATTTCACCGAAGAACAAGGGCTAAGCAATCCTGATTTTAGAGTATCCGGTAAATCAAAGCCGGGAACCATGGCTCGTGTATATTCGATTAACGAAGACCATCTGGGAAAGGTATGGATCGGTACTGTTGACTCAGGAGTTTGGAAATATGACGGAACCAGACTGACAAATTATACAACCAAAGATGGCCTTACAAGCAATGCCGTCAATACCATTTATAAAGACCGATCAGGAGGATTATGGTTTGGGACAGACCGGAATGGCATTTGCAAATTCAACGGAATCACGTTCCATGAGTTTATCATTAACTGAATTAACTTTACAAAGGAAACTGCACACCGTAAAACGGATTGACAGACATGCAAATTCGAAGTTTTTTTGTACCAATAAACTTTAGTGATAAATTGAAACATTGACATACTTTGTGTGCATCTATGCTGAAACATTTTAAAATAGAAATATTTAAGAATGCTGCGTACATTTTATTTTAGATTACCATTCTTATTTTTAATAATCCACCTATCTGGTATTTCTCAGGTGCAACCACTGACTTCTGATTTCCGGAAGGCAACGATTGATACGCTGCTTGTCAAGTTGGAAGGACACCATGTTTATTCTGAGCTTGCTAAAAAAATGACTGAATTCATCCGCAATCGCGTAAAAAGCCATGCTTATGATACAATCGAAAGCGGACAAGTCTTTGCCAAAATATTGACAGTAGATTTACAATCTGTCAATCCTGACGGACACCTTGGAATTGATTATTCGTCAACACGGACACCTCCTGAAAGTCCCCGGACAGCACCAACTCAGCAAATCATTGATGATTTTAGAAAAAGAGGCGAAAATGATGATTATGGCTTTCAAAAAATAGAAATTTTAGAGGGGAATATCGGCTAATTTAAACTAAATGCTTTTTGGAATGGCGATTGGATTAAAGAAACAGCCGCAGGTGCTAGGGCCTTCTTATCCAACACAGATGCTATCATCCTTGATTTGAGAGATAATCACGGTTTTGCGCCGGATGGTGTACTATAAATCGAGAGCTATTTTTTTGCTGATGAAACTCATATCACCGATCAAATGAATAATGAAGAGCATATACTTCGTCAGTATTGGACCATGCCGGTTGTGCCTGGTAATAAATTAGCAATAAAAAACTTTATATCCTGGTTAGCCATCATACTTTTTCTGCAGGAGAAGATTTTGCCTATAATATGCAAGCACAAAAAAGACCAACGGTGGTTGGCGAAATTACCGGTGGTGGTGCTCATGGTACACATCCTTTTCGCCTGAACGAGCATTTCTCAGCAAGCATTCCATTCAGTTATTCCGTGAATCCGATAACCAAAACTGATTGGGAAGGAAAAGGCGTGCAGCCCGATGTTAAAGTTCCAAAAGAACAAGCTTTATTAGAAGCCCAAATTGCGTCCATTAAAATGATGTTGTCGGATGTAAACAATAAAAGTGACCGTACTAAATATCTTAACGACTTACTTACCAGAAGGGAAAATGAGTTATCTGTTATGCAAGGGAATTTGAAAAAATAATTCATGTAATACAACTACAGCTCACTGCCAGTGATTATCCGAATTGTATAAAAATTGTGTTTCAATAGATTTTGCATTTCTGGAGATGATCTAATCATAACGATGCTGGTGATACTGAATTCTGTGCATGTTCTTTATGACTTCCATCTATTAGTATTTTCTATCTACTACTCTAACATTGCCTTGGTTGATTTGGCAGCCTTATCTGTTATTTAATCAGATTGCAGGATCTAAGATTTGAAAGGGATCCGGATTGATAGGGACTTTCTATATATTAAAAAATAAATACATATGTTTTTGTAATCAAATGATTTATAAATTTTGAATAAAAAATCTATTTAGTTATTAATATTCAATTAAATATAAATTACATTTTATTTTAATATATCAATTCCCTTCCCTACTTTTACCCTCCTGACAAACTGGGAGACACTTAAAGACAAAAGATCGTATGGGCAAGAAAAAAAACAGTAAATCTCTTTGGAAGAGACTTAATTTCAAAGACGAGCGATGGACCAAAGTGCTTGGATTAGTCACCTTCTTTTTTTCCATCATATTATTTATCTCGATGATCTCTTACTTATTTACGTGGAGACAGGACCAGGATAAAGTGCTCAATTTTTCGTGGCAATTATTTACTCAAAAAGAAGTGAGTGTAACCAATTTATTTGGAAAGCTGGGTGCATTATTATCGCACCAAGTGATTTACTGGAGCTTTGGTTTGCCGGCTTTTATACTTGTATACATCATATGGCTCTATGCTTGGAAATGGGTTCGATTGGCCAAATACAGTCTGACCTGGCGTACGGTGACTTCACTTTGGCTAATGTTTTATTTATCCGTTTGCCTGGAGAGTA
>CALMKY010000720.1 GCA_937867195.1 uncultured Saprospiraceae bacterium
TGTGCCTTTTTTTATTGACTTGTCATTTCTTTATCGCCCATAAACTTCATACCCATAGCTTCCAACTGCATTTTAATTACATTGTGTTTATCATCTCTGATAAATAAAATAGTTGCTTTTCCGTCGGCATCGTATTTGTCTGGTTCTCCGGTGGATTTTACGGGACCACCTTGTTCACCCGCTTTCATTTGCAATACTCCATCTTTTACGGTACACTCAATATATGGAAAAGGCATTCCGCTCATTTTGTATTTGCCTACATATTCACTTATATCTGATTTTTTTTCTTCAAGCATTGGTGCGGGGACAGGATTCACTACTTCATCTGTTTTAAATTCAGAATTCATGACCACCATAAGAGAACCGTTTGGTTTGGCACCGGGATTACTGAATACAAAATAAATATCATGCGTTCCTGATGTAGGTTTAACCGTAAGCGTTACAGGTTTTGCCCCGCTAAAAGGACCTCCACCTCCGGCAGGCGGATTTGTACCCGGCTTCGTCGTGGTAGATGGTGATGGGCCCATCGGGGTTTCTCCTATAAAGGGTGTTTGACCTGCAAGCATTCCATTCGGTTTATCAAGTCTTAATTCGATGATACCGCCTTCTGCGTTCATCATTCCTTTTGGAGCTATTGCTGTAAAATCGACATGCGTGATGCCGGTAAGATCTATATTCTTCAGAGAAATATAACTGCCATGATGTGGAATGATAAAGCTATTACCACCGAAACTCATTTTGGTCGCTTCGAACACCTCATCATATTTTGATGGATTGATTTTAGGATTGCGTAAAGTAAGTGTCTGTTCTGATGACAATCCGGGCAAACCCATTGCACCTCTATCGGTATAAGCGGCTCTGAAAATATAAATGCCCTGACCTTTATCATTGGGCTGAGCTTTGGTCGTATAGGTACCGGTCGTGGCCAACGAATTTACTTTGGGCTTTGGTTCGGAAAGACTCAGTATATATTTTATCATTTCCGATGCGTCTTCTGTAGACAATTTTGGGTGTGCCGACATCGTTACGTCGCCCCAGGATCCTTTACCTCCGGATATAACTTTCTTTGTTAGTTTTTCTAAAGACCCGGGTTTATTCATATACCTGGATGCTACATTATAATAAGCAGGACCGATCGATTTTTTATAATTGGAATGACAGGCTTTACAATCATTAGCCTGTATTAATTTTTGTCCACGGGACGCATTGACAGCATCACTGGCACTTCTGTGTCCTTGCGCAATTTCGGCTTTATCAAAACCTTCTGCCAGGTAATCAATATTGACGACTACCTTTCCTGGTTTAATAGTGCCACTGGCAAGGGAACCGTCTTCTTTATCTTGTACATTTACATTGTATTGATATGTTTTATTAGGTAAATAAAAGGATTTATTGCTTTTACCTAAATCAATATCCACCACGGGTGATTCATTGCCGGCGATGAGTTCCATCGATTGTGTCGAAATGCCACCCTTGCCATCGGAAGCCGTGAGGGTAGCTTTATATTTACCGGCTTGGGATAATTTGATATCGACCTCGGATCCCTGGTAGGTCTTACTGTAATTCAGTTTCTTTGATTTGATCTTCCAGGAATATGTGATAGGATCACCATCCGGGTCTTTTGTACCGGTTGCTGTCAATTTAGCAGCAAATGGTAATGAACCGCCCATTTTATCTGAATTCAACACGATCTGAGGTGTCCGGTTCCCGGCATTGTATTCAATGCGAATCAATCTTGCATCATCATTGGCTGTAAACCATCCTGTACCATATTCGAGCATATAGAGATCACCATTGGCAGCAAACTCCATGTCCATCGGATTACTGAATTTATAACTGGGCATAAATCGTTCCATAGATTTAAAATCCCCATTGGGTTGCATGGTGACCGACATGATCCAACCGCGCATCCAATCATAGGTGAATAATTTTCCCTCATAATAGTTAGGGAAAGGTCTTGCAGCATTTGCAAAATCTTTCGAGTAAAAAACCGGACCAGCCATTGCATTACGTCCACCGGATCCTACCAGCGGAAACTCTTTGGATTCTCCATAAGGATACCAAATAAATGCTTTGTGAGCAGGTGGTAATTCATTTAAGCCTGTATTGTTTGGAGAACGATTGATCGGTTTATTTTCATCATATCGGGGTCCCGCTTGATTGGTATTGAAATCAACCCAGGAATAGGCTTTATTATCTCCTACGAAATAAGGCCATCCAAAGTTACCTGCCTGGCGAGCCTGATTGACCTCATCCTGGCCAGCAGGGCCTTTGAGTGAATCCGGGTCATTTGCATCCGGACCGACTTCGCCCCAATACAGGTATCCAGTTTCTTTATCCACTGAAATCCTGAATGGGTTGCGATTGCCCATCACATATATTTCGGGCCTTGTCTTGGCCATCCCTTTCGGGAATAAATTTCCTTCCGGGATTGTATAACTACCATCTGCTTCCGGATGTATCCTTATAATTTTCCCTCTCAAATCATTGGTATTGCCAGATGATTTCTGAGCATCCCAGGGGAATCGATCCGGCCGTTCATCAATGGGAGCATAGGCAGTGGCCCGCGGGCTAGTATTGTCACCGGTCGATAAGAATAAATTTCCATTCTTATCCCAGGCGATTGAGCCTCCCGTATGACAGCATTGCTCTCGTTGAGTTTTGACTTCGAGTATTTCCTTTTTACTATTGAAATCGAGTTCATCACCAGTTAAGGTAAACCTTGAAAGAATATTGGCAGATTTAACGGGGTCAGAATAATACATATAGATCCAATGGTTGGTCGCAAAATTTGGATCTTTGTTTAAACCGAGCAATCCATCTTCAGCTTCTGAAACTGCTCCTTTCGGATCTTTGTATTTAGTACTGACGGTTAAGGTAGCGATTGTTTTTAATTGTTTGGTGCTCAGGCGATACATTTTGACAGCCCCATGTCTCTCTATAAATAAAATACGATCATTATCCAATACGGAAAGCTCCATTGGCTCGTTGAGTTTATCCGCCAATATTACTTTAGAAAACCTGTTTTCTTCCGGCTTTGCTTTAGAATAATCCAATGATGTGGTACCCATTGCATATTGCAGTCCTCCCCAAAGATGATTGATAAATAACGGTTCGCTAAACGTTTCATCCGTGTGACCCATATTGGTATAAAATGAACGACCACCATCAAAATCATGATACCACGACATTGGATGAAAATTTTTATTTTTTCCACCGATATAACTTGATTCATCGATGGTAATCAAGGTATGGATATCCGGACTGATGGATTTGAAACTGTAAAATTCATCTTTGCGTTCAAAGGTTTCCGGCATGCCCTGAGTGAATATATTGTTTTTATCCACGACGGTGTACTTACCATTTTGTACGTTGCTGGGTGACATAGGATGATCCAGAAACCAGGCTCCTACCAATTTACCATACCAGGGCCAATCGTACTCGCAATCACTGGATGCATGGATACCTACATAACCACCACCGGCTTGAATGTATCTTTCAAATTCATTTTGTTGAGCATCGTTCAGCACATTGCCGGTCGTATTCAGGAATACCACAGCATTGTAATTTTTCAAATTTTGAGTAACAAATTTTTCTGCATCTTCTGTAAAATCGATGGCAAATCCTTTTTCCTTAGAAAGTCTTGACAATAGTTCCTTGCCCGGAGTAATGGATTCGTGCCGAAAGCCCTCTGTTTTAGAAAAGACCAGGATACGTTTAGTTTGTGCAGACAATGAAGACACAAACAAAATCAGAATCCAGAGTGAGTAGTTAAATGAATACCGTTTCATGCTCTTAATTTAATCGTTTGACTTTTAATAATATTTTTGGATAATAAATGATTTTCTAACTGTTGTACTCCGAGAGCTGTGGACATGCCCCTCAGTAGCAGGGTAATGCTGTTCATCAAAATGGAATACTGAGATACTTTGAATTTTTTAAACTTTCCGTGTCTGACAATGGATTCATACAATGCAGCGATGCTCTCCAACGCCAGCAATGGATTTACATCTTTTCTGAATACACCCGATTCAATACCGAGATGGACAATTTCGACAAATTTTTTCCAAAAATGAATGGCGTTTTTTCTTTCAAGTTTACGGGCAAGTTCCGGATAGTAGTGATGCAGTTCTGTAAAGAATCCTTTATGGACTCCATATTCCCCTTCAATCGCCTGATACCAGATGTCATATAATTGTACGACCGGAGAACCATCGGCTAACGAATGATTCAGTAATTGGTAATGATGGGAGTAAAATAATTGTAATGCAGCTCCGAGTAATTTTTCCTTGTCATCAAAGTACTTGTAAACTGTTTTGGTGGATATTCCCAGTGAAGTTGCCAGACTCTGTATCGATGTTTTGCGCACACCGTATTTGCTAAAATGATTAAGAGCGGTTGAGAGTATTTCTTGTTTCACTGAAATGGAAAGTCGATTTAGGCACTGTAAATATACGATGGAAAATAAATTTATAAAATAATTTTCCAGTGAAATAATGGATCGGTATGAGCCATAGCCTGGCATGTAGATTTGCTCTATTTTTGTAAATATTCTACTCAGCATGCCAAAGAAAAAAATTGTAGTGCTCACGGGTGCCGGAATTTCAGCTGAAAGTGGTCTCAAAACTTTCCGTGATGCAGATGGCCTTTGGGAAGGTCATCGCGTCCAGGATGTAGCCACACCCGAGGCATATCATCGCAATCCTTCATTGGTCAATGAATTTTACAATCAACGCAGGAATCAATTATTGGAAGCTAAGCCCAACTCTGCGCATCAGGAGTTAGCCAAACTCGAAAAGAAATACCATGTAGTAATCATCACTCAAAATGTGGATAATTTGCATGAGAGAGGAGGGAGTCAGACCGTCCTTCATTTGCACGGCGAATTATTCAAAGTACGCAGTACCGGAGATTCTAAATTGGTTTATGATTGGCAGAAAGATATACGTGAAACAGATCGATGCGAAAAAGGATATCCCCTTAGACCTCATATCGTATGGTTTGGAGAAGAAGTGCCTATGTTGGAAAAAGCAATTCAAGAAATGCTGGATGCTGACATCTGCCTGATCATCGGTACTTCTATGCAGGTGTACCCGGCAGCCGGACTTGTGTCGTATTTAAAGAGAGGTTCTGAACTTTACTATATTGATCCGAATCCACACATCAACCAGGAACTAAAAAACAATCCCAGATTAAGAATAATTGCCCAAAAGGCTACTGAAGGGGTGAAAAGGATGGTAGAGATCTTGATGGAGAACGACTAGGTCCCGCTTAAAGTCGAATTTGGGCCCTCTCCGGTTGATAGGTCATTTTTATAATCTTGACTAAAAATATCATCCGTATAGGATTCCGGAATTACTTCATCTGCAAATTTTCCGGAACCATCATCAATTATCAATGGCTGGTCTAACTCTACTTGATTTTCATGATCGGAATTCTCTGAAGATAAATCATTTGATGCCATTTCTGAGGATTTAATAGCATCTGTTTCTATATCTTCTTCAAATTTTTGACGTAAATTATCATCTGTATATGATTCCGGAATGACCTCATCAGCGTATTTTCCGGAACCATCATCGATTATCAATGGCTGGTCTAACTCTATGTGATTTTCATGATCGGAATTCTTTGAAGATAAATTTTTTGATGCCATTTCTGACGATATAATAGCATCTGTTTCTATATCTTCTTCAAATTTTTGACGTAAATTATCATCTGT
>CALMKY010000721.1 GCA_937867195.1 uncultured Saprospiraceae bacterium
TTGACCAATCGATTTTAAATTTTTGTTCGCGTGCAACCTGGATACTGACGAATGATTTATTGGCATCTTTTGACTCCCGGGCCCTGCGCATCCGTTCGTAATCATCTTTGATCGTTTGAATAAATGAGTTACGATGCTGATTATCTTTGGTCAACAAAGAACTTACTACGGTCACTGATTTAGATGCATCGAGTACATGTACGACAGGTGCTACTTTTAACTGTGGCTCGATCTTCACCGCAGTATGAATGCGAGAAGTGGTCGCACCCCCGATTAATAAAGGAATCGTAATATTTCTACGTTGCATTTCCTTTGCAACAAACACCATTTCATCTAAAGAAGGGGTAATCAATCCACTTAAACCAATGATATCTGCCTTCTCTTTAATGGCCGTATCCAATATTTTATCACATGGTACCATGACTCCCAAGTCGAGGATATCATAATTATTACAGGCGAGTACCACACCTACGATATTTTTACCGATATCGTGTACATCACCTTTTACGGTGGCCATCAATACTTTCGCTGCAGCCTGGCCGGTAGTGCCCGATTTTCTTTTTTCTTCTTCCAAGTAGGGCGTAAGATAGGCGACGGATTTTTTCATCACGCGTGCGGATTTCACGACCTGGGGCAGAAACATTTTACCGGAACCAAATAATTCTCCAACAACATTCATGCCTGCCATGAGTGGACCTTCGATGACATTTAGTGGTTTGCCATATTTTATGCGAGCTTCCTCGGTATCATCATCGATATGATCTATAATACCTTTGACGAGTGCATGAGTGATTCTTTCTTCCACAGTAGCCTTTCGCCATTCATCCTCTGCGCCTTTTTTCTTTACGGTACCCTTAACCGTTTCAGCATATTCCAGCAATCGCTCCGTAGCATCCTCGCGACGGTTGAGCAGTACATCTTCCACATAGGTAAGTAAATCCTTATCTACTTCATCATAGATTTCGAGCATGGTCGGATTGACGATGCCCATATCCATTCCATGTTGGATAGCATGATATAGAAACGCCGAGTGCATTGCCTCCCGTACTTTTTGATTGCCACGAAAACTAAAGGATACATTGCTCACCCCACCGCTTACATGTGCATAAGGTAAATTGGTCCGAATCCATTTGGCAGCATTGAAAAAATCTACGGCATAATTTCTATGTTCGTCAATACCTGTTGCAACGGGAAATATATTGGGGTCGAATATGATGTCTTCAGCAGGGAATCTTACTGTATGGACTAAAATATCATAGGCTCGCTTGCAGATATCGATTCTGCGTTGATAGGTATCAGCCTGACCGGATTCGTCAAAAGCCATGACGACGGTAGCGGCTCCATACATCTTAAGAAGTCTCGCTTGTCTGATAAATTCCTCTTCACCGCCCTTCAGGGATATACTATTGACGATGCCTTTTCCTTGCAGACATTTAAGTCCGGCTTCGATCACTTCCCACTTGGATGAATCGATCATCACAGGTATGGTTGCAATCTCGGGCTCTGAAGCCATGAGATTTAGAAACTTAACCATGGCTGCTTTGCTATCGAGCATGCCTTCGTCCATATTCACATCGATGACTTGCGCACCACCCCGTACCTGATCGAGGGCTACTTCAAGAGCTTCATCGTATTTATCTTCTTTGATCAGCTTAAGAAACTTTGCACTCCCGGTTACATTTGTGCGCTCACCGATGTTTACAAAATTGCTATTGGGTGTCACGACCAATGCTTCGAGTCCACTCAGTTTAAGATACTTTTCTTTCGTCATTCAATTGTATGAATCAAATAGGTATAAATGGAGTGCGAAGATATGAATAAAATAAAGAGGATCGAACGAAACCACAAGGATCTCAACTTATTTAAATGCCGCATTATAATTTAATATCGTCCTTATAAATCCAATATAGTTCTTAGTCTAACTTCTATTTCAAAGAGCACGGAAGAATCAATTTTTTCAATATACTTTAAGTTTCTTATAGTCCAATCAATACATTTCATTTGATTGGTAAGAATATTTCCCTTTATTACATTTCCTGTGAATGGCACTTCGCTATTGTATCCTTTAGATTTACTTGTAATTGGCAAAACATAACAAAGTCCGTATTGGTTAAATTCTTTCAATGACATAATTACTCCAGGTCGCTTGCCCTTTTGTTCTTTACCTCGTGTCGGATCAAAATCTAATATGACGACATCACCTCTGTCTGGAATATAGTTTATCATTCTATTTTTTCTTTTCCTACCGAAGGCCATTCTTCAAAATCTTTTAAAACATCTTCACGTGACATACCTTTTGTCAAGGCTTTGATCGACATTTTCTTTGGTTTCTTTTTAATCGATCTTAATGTAATTTGAGAATCATCAAGAATCATTTCTAATTCAGAATTTTCTGTTAATTTATTGTCTTTTATAAATTTATTCGGCAATCTTATTGCCATGGAGTTACCCCATTTCGATATTTTAGTCACCATTACAAATTTAAAATAAATGTAGATACAAATATATACAACTTTAATAAAAAGAATGTAAACATTTCATAGCGAAACGCAATAAGCTTATTACACCAATTCGGGTTTATGAATATTTCTCGGACTATATTTTTGAGCTATCTCTGCGATCTTGCGAATATGATCCGGAGTAGAACCACAACAGCCACCCACGATGTTTACCAATCCGAGTTTAAGATATTCTTCGATTTGATTCGCCATATCTTCCGGAGTCTGATCATAAGCACCCATTTCATTTGGAAGTCCGGCATTTGGATGCGCACTGACAAAGCAGTCTGCTTTTTCATTGAGCACTTGCAGATAGGGTCTCAAAGCAGATGCACCCAATGCACAATTAAATCCTATGCTGAATAACGGTACATGCGATACGGATATTAAAAATGCTTCAGCGGTTTGTCCCGACAAAATACGTCCACTGGCATCTGTAATAGTACCACTTACCATGATCGGGAATGATTTGCCTATTTCATCGAATAATTCCTGAAATGCAAAAAGGGCTGCTTTGGCATTTAATGTATCGGTAATGGTTTCTATCAATAAAAGATCGGCACCTCCTTCGATAAGACCTTTGGCTTGTTCTTTGAAAGCAATTTTTAATTCGTCAAAGCTAATGGCCCGGTATCCGGGATTGCCTACTTCAGGGGACATAGAAGAAAGCTTGGTAGTAGGTCCCATCGATCCGGCAACGAATCTCGGTTTATCAGGATTTTTACGCGTAAATTCATCTGCCACTTCTCTTGCAATCTTGGCACCTTCAAAATTGATTTTATACACCAACGATTCCAGGTGATAGTCGGCCTGCGCAACGGTCGTCGCACCAAATGTATTGGTCTCAACAATATCTGCTCCGGCTTCAAAATATTGAGCATGAATTTCTTTGATGATATCCGGCCGGGTGATACAAAGCAAATCACTATCCCCTTTGAGTGGATAAGGATGATCTTTCAATGCATCATTACGATAATCCTGTTCTGTAAGACCATATCGTTGGATCATGGTACCCATCGCTCCATCGAGAATTAATATCCGGTCTTGGATGATATCGTAAATCGTTTTTGACATAAGCATACAAAGGTAGAGTAATTAGCAATTGGGTGTCGGGACAAATTATAATACGGATACCGGATAAAATATGAAAAAGTAGAAATTCCTTGCAATGGTTTAAATCAAAGAATTTATGATTATCTTAGATTGTACAAATGAATAAATTTAAACAAATACTGGGTTATCTCTGGATGCTGATGGCCGTGGTACTGGTTATCTTCATGATCTCACAGGCCTATATTAAAGTATCACATGCTGCCGAAGCAGTCCGCACGAATACACTCTTGCAATGGATTATCATTTTATTTGTATTCATACCGATTTGCATTGGTCTATTCGTTTTTGGCCGTTATGCTTCTAAGGGAGAATACGATCTATTACCTACCGACTCTAATTCGTTACTTTAGTTTTTCGCATTTACCAAGCGGATCCAACTCAAATTGAAATAGTCCCCCAGATGAGTTAATATTTTACTAAACCTGATATTCTTCCGTAACGATCTTTAAAAATTATTTGTTTCAGATCAATGCAAAGAGGAACGATCATAGCCATTTTCAATATGATGCTGATGTGCGCAAGTACACCCAGTAGATCCAATCATCAAAATGAAGTGATCATGAAAACATATTGCGCTGATACGATTTCACCAAAATATGATGATAAACCGTATCCAGGCAAGCAAGAAGAAGGTACAGAAAATGGAAACCAAAAAATCGACGACAAAGTATATCGTGATCACGATTATGATCCTCCTTATGATGGACCCATCACGAGAACCACAAGAAGGGTCGGAGGCACTCCCCCGTTCATGCCCGAAGTCCCTCCTGTAAATACCATGCATAAAAATGAAACGGATTCCAATAAACCAAAAGAGAGAGAGACGAGGAAATTTTAATATTTACGAACTACGATAGACAATGTATTGGAAGATTTGTTGATTTGTTCTTGAGTGAACCATCAATCGTACATATTTAACTGGTAAATAAATCCTCCGCAGGATGCTGCGCATATGTCGTCCAAAGGATGCTGCGCATATTTCATACATAATCAATTGTTCAACTCTCGAAGCACTTTTTCCAATAATGCTTTAGTCTTTTTAATACCATCTACATTTGTAAGATACGATTCATCTTTACCCCATTCGTGCATAATACCTCCTTCGTATTCGATGCCGACGATGCCGTTGTTCCATCCGGAATCTTTGATGATCTTAAACATTTTGATAAAGTCAGTATCGATATCATCCCCTTGATCGTTGAATCGATGAGTTTTAGCACTGATCCCTTTAGCGAATGGCATTAATTTTTTTACACCATCGTATTTATCGTATTCTTTAAGACATTTGGTTTTCATAATGGATGCGATATCGCTGCCTTCCGGTTTACTGCGCTCCATGCAGAAATTACCAAAATCAGGCAGGAATCCCTTTTTTGTGGAAGGCACTTGCTTGAATACACTCAATAACCAATCAGGATCGGATGAATATCTAAAATGATTTTCGACGATTACATACATGTCCATTTTCTCTGCATGTTCGAGCAAAGACTGATACCCATCGGCAGCAGCTTTGGCAGTATCTTCTTTATTCCCTTCTTCCGGTTTGCCGGTCATCATGGCCGTAGCATCGCCGAGATTGACCCGTATCTTATCACAGCCCAGGTATTTAGCTGCATCCAACCAGGGCAGATGACTCTCGACCGCTTTCTTACGCACATCATCTTTGAGTGAAGCCAGATTTTCACCATCCACCATGATGAGATGATTTTTTACGCCGAGATCATCCGTAAGTGTTTTTAATTCCTTGAGATAGTTCTGATCTGTGTGTTTACCAAAGAAAAACCCCGATACATACTCAAGGATATGGATATCAAACTCTTTGACTGCACGGGTAGGAAAATCCATATTTTTCATCTTACCGCCGTATAATTCAGATGCAAATGAAAACTCGGCAAGAGAAATATCAAAGTCAAATTTCTGGTTATACAATAATTTGGATGTCATAAGTGGAGATGTACTGAATGCGGCTAGTGTAGTGGTTTGAATAAAGTCGCGTCGATTCATTCATTATAGTTTTAAAGTCTAATTTTATTTACGATGTATGATTTATTGAAAGATTGCTTGATGGACTCCCCACGAGGCAGCCAATAGTAAATGCTTAATTCGTAAATATTTCGTTCGCAAGATGCGCAACATACTTCGTCCAAAGGATGCTGCGCATAATTCGTGCATCGTACATGGTCAGATGCATTCTTTCAATTCCTTCTCCGTATAAGCCAGTCCATGTGCTTTGAGTACATCCTCGGGTACACCGATCCATTGATTGGGTGTATTCCCTTTATACCCCAGGTCTTTGATGCCAATCGCCGATGTATAAAATCCAGTCGTCACCAGATCTCTCATTTTATTAAAGAAATTTACACCCTGTGACATTTCTGGAGCCGCTTTGGATGGATAGGCAATCTGATCGATCAATGCGATCTGCTGATCGTGCGTACTGTCTTTAAACGCCTTTTGATAAAGGTGAGCACTTTGCAGATCGAGCCAACGAAGTCCACCCCGGATGGGTACCTGGTGCTGTGGTTGATCTTTGACGATGAACTCGATGAAATCCGGTACACCTGCTTCGGTAGCACTGCCACTCATATCATCTTTGGGAATGATAATATCTGATAGGATCGCGATCGTAGCCATCTCATCAGGGGTGAAAAATGTTTTGGATACGACCTCATTATAATAAGCAAGTTCCGCGGGAGTACGAGCCGGACCTGCAGCCGCAGTAGCTCCTGCATTATCTGCTGGTTTGGCAACAGTCTCTGCTTTATGATCATCTGTTTTACATGCATTTATTAAACTGGTAGCTGTAAACGTACCCAGTGCTATTGTTTTGATAGAATCTCTTCTTTTCATTTTTGTTTTTAGATTAAAATTTTAAGCAATAACTAACATTTCGCTTTTAGCATTTGGAGGTGGGATATCATACCCTTCTTCTTTCATTCCTTCCAGATGAAATTTTATTCCTTCGACTGTATTGTCTAACGCGGAATCATACGTATCACCCATACCTATAACTCCTGGCAAATCAGGAACCCAGCCGCCATAACCTCCATCATTCGCTTTTTCGATAACTACTAAATATTTAATCATTGTCTATTTGAGCTATATTGATTTTTCAAGATGTTTTGTCAAATCATTTGACAATCTATGAACAGGAATCGTTACAAGTCCAGTTTTAAAAGGGTGCTTAAATTGTTTATGACTCCCTTTTTGTCTAACAACATACCATCCATCATCTTGAATAATCTTTATTATTTCTATGGTTTTCAAAGTTATACAATTTATATCTCTTTCTTTTTCATTTGATCGACGATATATTCAGAAGCACGCATCGCCAGAGCTAGGATTGTCCAGGTGGGATTTTTATCTGCTTGCGATACAAATGATCCCGCATCGCATACAAATAGATTTTTACAATCATGCGCTTGGTTGAATTTATTCAGCGGACCTTTCTTTTTATCATCCATCATGCGCACAGTCCCTACTTCGTGTATGATACGACCCGGTGCAGCGAGACCCCAATTGTTTTCAGCATTGTCAATACCATATGTAATCGTAGCACCAAGATTAGTAAGGATCTCCTGGAAAGTCTCTTGCATATGTTTGGCTTGCTTTATCTCATAATCAGACCATTTGTAATGGAATCGCAATACCGGGATGCCGTATTTATCGACTACATTGGGATCGATCTCGCAATAATTATCTTCCCGTGCTACTGCTTCTCCCCTACCTGACATGCCTAGGGATGCGCCATAGAAATACCGTACATCTTCTTTTAATGAAGCGCCATATCCTCCGGCTTCTTTCTGTTTACCGTTTACTTTAAATTTACCATTGAGGTTTTGCATACCCATTCCGGTACCATAACCCGGCATGCCCATGCCTCCATAGTACTCTATATGATAGCCTCTTGGGAAATCGAGTTTGTCCTTTTTATTATCTAACCACCATGGGGAATAAATATGTGCACCCCCGACACCATCTTCATTGTAACGCTTATGATCCATGAGTTTTGGGAATACACCCCCCATGTCCTTACCGGTAGAGTCGTGCAGGTATTTGCCGACTACATTCGACGAATTCGCTAAACCATTTGGATGTGCTTTTGATTTACTATTGAGCATCAATCGTGCAGACTCACATGCACTCGCTGCGAGGATCACGGATCTTGCTTTGACATGATACTCCTGCAACGTATTTTTATCTACGTACGATACACCAGTAGCCAATCCTTTATCATCGGTCGTTACTTCACGAGCCATGGCATTGCAGACCAACTCGACATTTTTATTTTTCAATGCAGGGATGACCAAAACGGATGATGATGAAAAGTCTGCATAGAACTGACATGCACGACCACATTGACCACAGTATACACATTGGCCCCGCTCATCGTTGATTTTTTTAGTCAACATGGATAAACGAGATGGTATGACCGGTACTTTTGATTTGATCGCTGCATTTTTGATATACAATTCATGCAATCTTGGTTTAGGAGGAGGTAAGAAAAATCCGTTCGGATCATTCGGCAAGTTTTCGTTGGTACCAAATACTCCGATCAATTGATCCACCCGATCATAATAAGGTTTGACATCGTCATAGCTGATCGGCCAGTCTTCACCCAAGCCATCATAACTTTTATGTTTAAAATCCCGGGGGCCAAATCTGAGTGAAATCCTGCCCCAGTGATTGGTACGGCCACCCAGCATACGGGATCTAAACCAATCAAATTTAGTATTGTCTTTATGGGTATAAGGCTCACCTTCAAGATCCCATCCACCATAGGCCGCATCGAAATCACCAAAATTACGGTGTTTGGTACTGCAGCCTCTGCGCGGAGATTCATAGGGCCATTTAAACTGGGTAATGTCCTTTTTAGGATCATACATAGGTCCTGCTTCGATCAATAAAACTTTGAGGCCTGCATTCCCCAGCATATAGGTAGCCATACCGCCACCTGCTCCGGATCCCACAATGACGACATCGTATACATCGTTGGATTCTTTGATTTGAAAACTTTGCATGTGATTTGAAGGATTGAGTAAGCAATGTACGAAGACTACAGAATATGAAAAATAAAGAAAAACAAAAACCTCTTAGGTATTTTGATTGGATAGCCCAAAAAAATCAGAGCACTTTATTACCTTTAAACATTTCGACCATGGTTTGGCAGGTTTGTATAAATGGTCTGAGCAATTCATCCTTGATACGATGATCTTCCTTGTACAAAAGGATTTGATGATGGCGGGCTTCGATCGTCCATCCCCTTTCATAGGATAAGTATGCTTTTATCTGATCGTCGAAATTGACCAGTTTAGTCTGAGCGAATGTAGATCTCACTCCATAGTTTTTGTCAAAATCCGGATAATCTGTAAATCGTACCCTACGACCACCAAACCAATCACTCCATGTATCCACAAACCGGTGCGGCTGGAGGATACATGCCGGTAATAATAATTCACCACTATTCACATAATATATAGTAGTATTGTTAATAGCCTTCCCTTCCATAAATTCAATATCGGCCAGGATATGGGTGTCATGGTTCATTATTTTTTCCATTCCACTGGTGCATTCCCCCTGTTTGGCATCATTGAGAAATCGAAAAGGTCCTACCGGTAATGCCACAGGTACTCGGCCGTGGAATATTTTAAACCATGCTTGTTCCTGAGCTATGGTGGAATACAATCGTTGACGGGACATTGGATGTAAAGATAATTGGATAAGTATTCCTGGAAGGGCAAAGACTCTGTTTTGCCAGAAGAGAGTGACTGACTTGCTGTCTTTTGTAAAATGGGTAATGTGGCAGCCCTTGGATCCGGGTTTTATCAAAAAAATATTTTTTAGAATTCTAAAAAAATTATTTACTTTGTATTTCAAAGTACTTTTAATTTATGGATAAAAACCACAATCCTGCCCGGGATCTAAGCCACATTAAATCCATGATGGAGCAAAGCAGCCGATTTATCAGCCTGAGCGGATTGAGCGGTGTTTCGGCGGGTGTCGTCGCACTGATCGGAGCCTATTTTACAAAAAGAGTAATTGGAGATTTTCAACTCCAGGATGGCAATCATCCTTCCGTTTCCATTCATAATTTTATTGGCTCCAGTTTATTCTATATTGCATTCGGTACTTTGTTGGGAGCCTTTTTATCGGGCTTTCTATTTACTTACATCAAATCAAAGAAAAGCGGACAATCCATTTGGGGAGCAGCGAGTAAACGAATGTTATTTAATCTTTTACTCCCATTGGTGGCCGGCGGATTATTTCTGTTAAAGCTCATCAGCATTGGAGAGATAGGAATCACTGCACCAGCCTGCCTTATATTTTACGGATTGGCTTTAGTCAATGCAAGTAAATATACGCTTGGGGATATCAAATCACTAGGTTATTTAGAGATCCTGCTCGGCTTGATCAATCTTCTGTATGTAGGTCAAGGATTGATTTTTTGGGTCATCGGCTTTGGGCTTGCCCATATACTATATGGTCTGTATATGTGGAAAAAATACGATGTTGTAAATAATAGAGATTGAACAAAGTATGAAGAGTCCGATTCAATCACTAAATAGAGTATTCGATAGCCGGGTGCGCCTTGGTATCATGAGTTCTTTATTGGTCAATGAAAATGTCAGTTTCAATCAGCTCAAAGAGCTCACCCAGGTCACCGATGGCAATCTTGCTTCGCACCTGAAGACGTTAGAAGAGAATAATTATATCAAAGTAAGAAAAGGTTTTATTGGCCGAAAAACCAATACGACCTATGAAATTACTCCACTCGGTAATAAATCATTTAAACTGCATTTATCGGCATTGGAATTATTAATCAAACAATCAAAATAATTTTTTTACATTTTCACTTTGCAATTCAAAGTACTTTATTAATTAGTATAAAAATTCAAATCATATGGAAACTAAAAAATCATTTTTTCGCATCGATCACCTGACGATCAAAGGAGTATTGATCGGTTTTATATTACTTCTATTGATGATTCCTGTCAATTTCATATCCAGCCTGGTTAAAGAACGGCAACAGAGAAAAGAACAAGTCACGCAGGAGATTAATAATAAATGGTCGAATGAACAAATCATTCAAGGACCCGTCTGGATCATACCCTATATGGAAACATCCCCCGATAAAAAAACGATGCTGAAAAAATTAGCCTTCTTGCTGCCGGACTCGCTCAAGATCGACTGTTCTGTAAATCCAGCCATACGGAAACGCAGCATCTATGAGGTGGTTGTATATTCAACCAAATCATCAATCCAGACCATATTTAACAAGGATAATATTCTGAATCTTAAAATTCCATCCAATAATTTGCTCTGGGATGAATCATTTCTATGCCTGGGTATATCAGATTATAGGGGCATTTCCGATCAGCCCAATTGTACCTGGAATGATACTTCCGGTTTACTCACATCAGGAGCCATGGCAAATGATTTTGTATCCAACGGCTTACAATATCCGGTCGAAACCAAAAATATTAGACAAATCAATAGATTCTCTTTGGAATTAAGCCTCAAGGGTTCAGCTAATTTATCGTTCGTGCCGGTAGGAAAAACGACCCTGGTCTCGATGACTTCTCCCTGGAAATCACCATCCTTCAATGGTGCATTTTTACCTGCTGAACCTGCAAAATTTAGTCCTGATGGATTCACTGCACATTGGAAAATATTAGATCTCAATCGCAATTTTCCTCAACAATATGCTGACACTAAGTTTGAAACTTTGCAATCAGCTTTTGGCGTTAGCTTTTTGCAAGGCACAGATTTATACAGCAAATCGGATCGCTCTTCTAAATATGCATTTCTTTTTATCGGGCTTACGTTTGCAATGTATTTTTTTGTCGAAATTTTACAGCGAAAGCTCACTCATCATTTTCAATATGTAATGCTGGGACTAGCTTTGTGTTTATTTTATCTCTTGCTATTATCGATTTCTGAATACCTGGGCTTTGATAAAGCTTACCTCATTGCGGCCATTGCGGTCATTACGATGGTGGTATTGTATACTAACACCGTCTTCAAATCATTCAAGACAGCGGGGTTATTCGGATTGATCATGATAGCATTGTATTTATTTATCTATATATTAATTCAATTGCAGGATTGGGCATTGATCCTCGGAAGTATCGGATTGTTTTTCATCCTGGCTGCGGTCATGTATTTTTCACGTCAGCTGGATTGGAACAAAGATCCAACAGTCGAATAAAAGAAATTAAATTGCATTTATTATTATTTAATGATCAATTCCTACTAATTAAAAATAGCTGGAGATTCCAAGGCTTACACCACCTGTGTGAGTAGCAGGATTAGCGAATAGGTCTCTGTTTTCTAAATACCGATAGTTGGCTCTGATTACTGTTAATGGTGTTGGTCTAAAAGATATTGATCCTGTGAATGACCATACATCATCACCTTTTAGTACGTTGGTGTTTTTAAATTGTCCACAATTCCAATCGACATATTCTGCCCGAAGGGAAACTAAAATAGCTGCGGCATCATAACCGAACAACTTTTTTTTAATAATCGGTTGAACAATATCGATGAATCCTCCAAATTGTCTTGACCCATAAAATTCGGAATAACCCTGAGGAATATCCGTCAGGATCATAGCCCATTCAGTACTGATTCTTGTTCCGGTGAAAGGCAATGTATTATTATAATCCAAGGCAAAAACAGTTACTTTTCTTTTGTCGTCAATGATGGTTCCGTCCGATTGCCATTTATTGTAAATACCGCCCATGTACGACAAGCCGATTTCCCCCAAATTCTTTTGTCTAATTGCTATTTTAGAGGTTATCATAGGTGATCCTGAATTACTGGTAGTTAATCTGGCCAGATGCTCTTTGGATTCAGGCAAATATGTCTTATTCTTATCATTGTCAATAATTGAATTATCAAATCCGTTGGTTAAATAGATTTCGTATCCCCAATACCAATTTTTTCGGTACTTTTTACCATAAATACCCATTCCGGCATTACTAAAAGTACCTGGCAGCATTTGAGTGGACGACAAGGGTCTTTCTGTAAACTCCCATTTGGGACCATCATGATTTTGATTAAATGATCCGATCGGATTAAGAATGATTCCGCTGCGGATATTCAAAAAAGGATGCAGTTCGATATCCAAAGCTGCGTATTCAACATTGACTTCCGGTGAATGACCTTCCAGCAGCTCGCTTTTATTATATTCATATTCCAATTCAGATAAAAATTTTATTTTATTCGATATGGTAGAGGCAGTAAACAGACTTAGTTTACGAAATTGAAATTCATGTCCATCCGATATTCCATCGTTACCCATATGTTGATAATTCATTTCGACATATCCGCCAAAAGAAATAGGTATCTTAGAAAATTTTAAAAAAGGTCTTTGCTGCAAAGCATCCATATTTAATTTCGTATCGGACGTATCTGGTGGAGTAGATACCAAGAGACTACTATCGATCTGTGAAGGGAGGCTGATAGAATAAAAAAATAAAAGGCTTGATACTAAAGATTTCATTTCGTAAGAAATATGACAAGGTGATTATTTATGGATTCGGTACGGAAAGTCTTTAAATTTTTAGTAGCCGGGGTAGACAAAACACTTCCTTTATTTGAAAATTCACTTCCATGAGCCGGACATTGCAATACATCACCATAGACTTGTAACTGGGTTCCCTGGTGAGAGCATTCCATCCAGATGGCTGTAAATTGCGATTCATCAAGACGAAATACACAAATCGGAAACTTAAGTTTTTCATTATGAACCACTATATATTGATTCGGTTGATTTCCTTTATTGGCTTTTTTATCAAAATAAAATAAAGGCAGGCTGATACGATCCGTATCAATCGGCAAATTAAGTATGGTGTGACTGCAGGATGATAAAACTGAACTTATGCTTACTCCTGTGATGCAGGCAATGCAGCTTTGAAAAACAAAATTTCTACGATTCATTTTAGATTCTTACTATAATGATTTTAAGAAAGTCAGGAGCATTGTTTTTTCTGTAGTATTGAGTTTAGTATACCGATCAACACTTACTTTGCTTTCTCCACCATGAAACAGAATGGCCTGTTCTATTGAAGTAGCACGGCCATCATGTAATAAATACAATTTACCTCCTTGAGCCTGATCAGCAAGTCCCAGTCCCCAAAGTGGTGTAGTACGCCATTCAGCAGTAAGTGCATTGCCTTCCGTGTAATGATCATCCAACCCGGGTCCCATATCATGGACTAATAAATCAGTATATGGATGTATTTCTACCTCAGACAATGCTTTTATGGGTGACTGACCAGTTTTTAAAGTCGGACGGTGACAAGCATCGCATCCTACCCGTGTAAATAGTATTTTACCTTCTATAATAGCGGACTCCTCCCGATTGCGTTGCACAG
>CALMKY010000722.1 GCA_937867195.1 uncultured Saprospiraceae bacterium
TTGATGCATAAGAAGCATAAAAAGTACGAATAAATTTTGTGTTGCTTTTAATAAAAACCAGTTCACTTATTACAAAGTGAGCTAATGGCAGCAAATGTCACTAAAAAAAACAAGAAAACCCCGGATCGGGCGGCAGCCAAAAATATAATTTTATCAACCATTCATAATCCATTCATTATTACAAGTTTTACATCGGTTCCTGGCTTTATTTTTTTCAAAACGGATATCCAGCCTACCCAGCATGACACCTGCCCAACCCACCTGGTTGATAATCAACGGGGCGCCCGATTTGTTTTTCGTAATAAATGCTTTATCAAGAAATGTATGTGTGTGGCCCCCGATGATCAGATCCACATGATCGATCAATGGTGCCAGTGTACGATCAGAAATTTTTTGTTGGTTGTATTGATACCCCAGATGGGATAAGCAAATGATGTAATCACATTTTTCTTCATTTTTTAAATGGGCAGCAATTTGATTTCCTTCATGAATCGGGTCAAGATATTTCGTATCTCCAAATAAATCATCTGATACAAGTCCTTTCATTTCAATACCCAGTCCGAAGATGCCGATTTTGATCCCTTCGACCATTTTGACTATAAATTTTTGGGTAATCCCTTCCATTGGAGTTCCACTAAAATCATAATTCCCAACTAACATTGGGAACTTTGCAAGCTTAAGCTGAGATTTTAGATTTTCCATTCCGCCATCAAAATCATGGTTGCCAATCGTCGTTGCATCGTAACCAAGTGCAGACATTGCTTTTATTTCAATCTCTCCTTTATACAAGTTAAAGTAAGGAGTCCCCTGAAAAATATCTCCAGCATCCAACAGTAGAACATTTTTTTCCTGGGCCCGGATGGTTCTGATCATCGATGCCCTGGTGGCAACTCCGCCCAAACCCTGCAACCGACTTCCATCGAGTGGAAACGGATCGATTCGACTGTGTACATCATTGGTATGTAGTATAGTGATTTTTACTATTTCTTCGATATCCCATACTTTGTTTAAAGGCATACCTTGTCCCAGCACCCAGGTACCCGAAAGTGCTCCGAGCTGTATAAAATCTCTTCTTTTCATGATGTTTGAATTATTGAATGATCGATATCCGTTGATCCAATACAGGTTTCACTATTTTTGATTCTTTTGCCGACCGGATCAGGAGGTCCCTGATCAATACATTTTTAGTTATTTGAGCTTTCCCTTTAAAAAAATCTGCATTATCGCCGCCATTCGCTATGTAGTCCGGCAGTGCAATCGTGTACATCTGATGGGTGTTGATTGGTTTTCCATTAATAAGGCATCTGGAAATTTTACCAGCCTGGATTGACATCTGTACATTGGATGAAACGGGAGACCCGCCGGCATCCGCAATGTATTGCATAAAACGAATAAGATCATTGCCCTCAATGGTAACCAGGACTACGATATTGTCAAAAGGCATGAGCTCGAATATTTTACCCAGGCTGATATTTCCTTTAGGTAATTCAGGAATTCTAATGCCTCCGAAATTTTGATAACTAAAATCAATGTCCCGGTTAAATGCTTTTATTGATTGGGATTGAATGGCATCCGCAACCCAGTTGGTAAGGGTAGACTCAGGTCTGGCTTTGACCATGGTTTCTAAGGCAACAGCGATCACCTCATTCATCTGGGCATCGAGGTTGTTTTTATATGGAGCCACCAATCTTGATACCTCCTGGTCTGTTTGATCTTGTGTGACGTTGAGACTTTGAGTAGAAGTATTCGCTAAATGGAAATACGTTTTACAGGAGGCCGATAAACTTATTATCAGTATGAGAATTAATATCCTATGCATTCAAATATTTTTTAGCTTCTGTTCGTAACGCGGTGAGGGCAATATTGAGTTTACTTTCGGATTTGTGTTTCATAAGATATTCGGTCAATACATGACTGGGAGATTCTCCGGGGACCTGATGGTTTGATTCAAAGATCTGATACAAAGCTTCATCTTTTGCCAATGAAATAATATTCCACAATTGATCGGATACGTAAACTTGTTGTGTGATATTGTGATCATATTCCTGTTGTATGGCTACGATCATTGCCTGGGATAGCGCATGGGCGTTCAAATCTGGAGATTGTAACCTGGTCGCCAGGTTGGCTGGCTGCATTCTTTCGCACAAAAGAGCTATCCGTTCATAAGCATTCAGGGTAAGTTTATGTTTAAATGACTGATCTCCTGCGTTTACAGTCGTGATCGGGTTTTGTTTTGACCAGGATTCAATAGTTTTATATATCAGATAAAGGGGAGTTGCAATCAATAATGTCAACGCCAGCTGCCAGAGATATAACATCATCACCCGCCAAAAGTAGACTAAAAACTGAATAAATGGATGAACTCTGAACATTGCCCATCTGTTTAAATAATACTAATTTTGCACTATCATGACTGAAACAATGACAGAAGCTGCTCCTTTGACAATTTCATCTACCGCAATTGTTCAGCTTAAAAAGCTTCGGGAGGATCAGCAAGTACCCGAAGACCATGGGTTGCGGGTAGGCGTTAAAGGTGGAGGTTGCTCTGGTTTTTCTTACATATTGGGCTTTGATACGGCTACCGATGAGGACATGGTGTTTTATGTAGATGATATTACGGTATACCTCAATAAAGCTCATGCTCTTTA
>CALMKY010000723.1 GCA_937867195.1 uncultured Saprospiraceae bacterium
GGTCTTCATACATCTGAGCATACGGACAAGTATTACAGGTAAAGACCACTACATATCCTTTAGCTTTTGAATAGTCTGTCGTATGGATCATTTTTCCATCTACATTTTTAGCAGAAAAATCCTTTATGACATCACCTACTTTATAGCCAGCCGATTGACTGAAAGTATTTTGTATACACGCTATCGAGAACAATACAAAAAACAAAATTGATTTTTTCATTGGAAACGGTTTTATTAAAGAATTAATTTTTTTAATGAGTCCAGGTTTTCGATTTTTCCCTGAATAAAATTTTTAGATTCTCCTTTTTTAATTATGGTGACGGGTATCGCGCCATCCCAGTCAGCATCTACAATAGGTATCCACTCATCATCCTTCAAACCATGGATGCGCACCACCTCGCAATCCTTAAGGTCATTGAGCATGGGATATAACGATTGTCGCACAAATTTTTCGAAATCAAGATTGACCAAAACGATATGTACTTCCGGATGTGTCTTTTTTAGTTCGGTAAATAAATGCAATTCTTCCATACAGGGTTTACACCAGGTAGCCCAGAAATTAATTACCGTGGTCTGTGACGCAGGTTGTTGAATCAAAGAAGTAAACTGAAAGAGATCCAGATTTTTGATTTTATTATTTTGACTGACCGATGTAAAACCAGCAGCTACTAACAACAGCAAGCAACAAATTTTTTTCATTGACCCATCAAAAATATTCAATCCTAATCCGTTCACTGTTAAGAAGATATTAAAAAATTTATTCATTCTTTAGATATAGATTAAAAACAATTCTGATATAAATAGCATTGAGGATTCTTTCCAACATCCACCGAAATCAAGGAATGGACTCCCTCCATCCAAGAAGGATGTTCACATAAATGTTTGCGTCTATGCATCCTATTAATCAGTAAATTTGCAATACCAATGGAATCAAAGTTTAATAGCATCGAAGAAGCCATCGAAGATATCAAAGCCGGTAAAATACTCATCGTGGTCGACAATGAAGATCGCGAAAATGAAGGTGATTTTATTTGTGCTGCTGACAAGATTACCCCGGAGATCATCAATTTCATGGCTACTTATGGTCGGGGATTAATATGCGCACCGATAGAAGAGTCACGTGCTGATGAATTGGATCTTCCTTTGATGGTTTCATCCAATACTGCCTTTCACGAAACGGCTTTTACCGTTTCCATCGACATGATTGGTTTTGGCTGTACTACCGGAATATCTGCTTACGATCGGGCAACCTGTATTAAATCACTTACAGATCCAACAATAAAATCAAGGGACTTTGCCAGGCCCGGTCATATATTTCCATTGAGAGCAAAGACGGGTGGTGTGCTTAGACGAAATGGTCATACAGAGGCATCTATTGATCTGGCCAGATTGGCCGGACTTTATCCTGCAGGAGTATTGGTTGAAATCCTCAATCAAGATGGCACAATGGCCCGGCTTCCTCAATTGCTTGAACTCAGTAAACAATTGGGTCTCAAAATAATTTCGATACAGGATCTGATATCGTATAGGCTCCAGAAAGAAAGATTGGTCGAACGTAGTTTTGAAAAAGAAATTAATACGCTGAAAGGCAAAATGCGGGCTATTGTCTATACTCAAGCTAATGGCGACGAACATCTGGCATTGGTCAAAGGGAGTTTTACTAAAGATGAAATCGTACCGGTGAGAGTTCATTCCTCGTCCGAGTCGGGTGATATATTTTCTACTTTATGCAATGGATATGCCAGCCAGATCGATAAAACAATGGACTACATCCAGTCAAAGGGAAAAGGAGTCTTTCTGAATCTATTTCATGAAGAGAAAAAAATATCGCTGCTCGATGCCTTAAAAAATCAATCCGAAGAAAAACAAACAGTGGATCCCTCTAAAGAACAACGGGATATTGGTGTCGGTGCTCAAATACTGAAGGACCTGGGTGTACATAAAATTCAATTGATCGCCTTCAGTCCTCGCAAAAGAGTCGGGCTTAAAGCATTTGACCTCGAAATCGTAGATGAGGTAAATCCCAATGCTTTTTGATTTGGTCAAACAAATATGGATGCTCATCGATATTTATAGAAACCCTTTGTATCCTGTTTTAGATTTGGCACCTTCAAGCATATTTTGCCATGCTACGACAGATATTTATTTCCATCGACGCCCTTAAGCAAAGTAAAGAATTTATACGCCGCTACCGGCCCTGGGAAGGCTGGCAATCCATCGGATGGATTAGCAATTTATACTTGATTTTAGCCATGATCATCGGACTAAAATTTTTACAAGCACTCACATATTCATTCAGTCATTTATTTTCTGTTGCCGGTTCATCGGGTCATGTAGAAGCAGGATTTGGCAATTTATTTACAATCCTATTTACATCTTCCAATAATTTTTATCAGT
>CALMKY010000724.1 GCA_937867195.1 uncultured Saprospiraceae bacterium
GCTCGCCCATGGTAATTACCGCAGCCTCGAAGACTTTGTACAGCGCATCGATATCGCCAAAGAGCAGCTGGAGATACTGATCCGCATCAATGCCTTCCGGTTTACCCGTATGAATAAATACGAACTCATGTGGGAAAAAACCATGGTGCACAATCCACAAGTGAAGTATGCTGTGAATGGAAATTTTTTCCCAGATACAGCGGAGCAATTTGCAATACCCTCGCTCGAAGAGAATCCATTCGATCAGGCATTTGATGAGATCGAGATACTTGGCTTTCCGTTATCGTCACCGTTTAGTCTACTGGCGGATGATTTTAAAGAAGATATCCTGGCAGAGCATATGCCGCGATATGACAAGCGCATGGTGACGATGCTCGGTTACTATGTCACCCGCAAATGGGTCACGACCAAAAATGATAAACTCATGAGCTTCGGTACCTGGATCGACCGGGAAGGCAGGTTTTTTGATACGACGCATTTCCCGCCCTCCATGGAAGCATTCCCGTTTAAAGGAAAAGGATTGTATAAAATCTATGGTAAAGTGGTGGATGATTTTGGATTTAAAAGCCTGGAAGTTACCAGCATGGAGAGGCTGGCTTTCAGGAAGGATGTGCGATATGAATAAATTTGTAATTTTGATTTTAATGTAATTATTATCCCTCTAATGAATACAAATTTCCCTGGCTCAGGTATATTCGGAACAATACTTTCTTTTGAGGATATATTTCCCTCAGAGAGAATTAAAAGCTTAGAAGAAAAAATGATCGAAAAAGGGATTAAAGCGAAAGACCTGGAGCCTATTATCGGGAGTAAAGGACATGTATCGTCTGTATTACCAGGTAGAAGGGAGATCACATTGAATATGGCGTCAAAGCTCAAAGAATACTTTCAATTACCTGCTGATATATTTTTGTAATTTATAGAATTTTACCTAGGTGGGAAATACCGGTACATATCTTTTTGATGTAAAGCCCGTGATAAATGGAGCTTGTGATGAGTGATATAAAAACCAAGCCTGTAATCTTCTATTCTGTAGCGATAGAAATTTTTAGCAGAAGTAATAAATTCAACCTGAGGTAATGAAAGTACTTCTTGTAAAGTAAGATCAGATAGTACATCATATAACTGGGTAATCTTAACTTTCACCTCATCCGGTAACTTTACAAAATCTCGCTGAAAACTTTTATCAGCTATGACCTCCATGATCTAAACAAATCTTCTGTTTCCTTTTTTGATAAATGACCTTCATTCTGTCCTTGCTTCATGGCTTCAGCAAGAAAGGCACCTTCGAGGTAGTCGTTCCATATAATATCCAGTAGAGCTTGCATCTCATCTAAATCAAAAGAGTTTCTCTTTTTTTTAATAGAAAATGAGCTGGACGCCATGCCAATCCTCTTAGCTAAGAAATCCATTTTATAACCTGACATGTCTAGTAAAGTCGGGAAATTGGCTTTAAAAATTTTAAAATCATGGACTATAGATAACATTTTTATAAATTTTTAATTTCAAAAATACAAATATTTATCCAATATTATAAAACTAAAATACATGGTATCTTCACTTATAAATTTTATTTTTAATGAAACCTATATTTATCATACTGGCTATCTTATTTTATTTATTACCGCTGCATAGTCAAAATAACGATTGGCTCATAAACCCATCCTTTGCAAAAAGCAAGATTACTGTAGATTCGAATGACGCAGTACTTTCCAATGGAATCCTGCAGCGAAAGATCCGGCTTTCCCCGAATGCTGCTACCGTCAGTATAAAAAATCTAATAACGCAGGAAGAGTTCATCAGATCGGTCATGCCCGAAGCTGAAATAACAATTAATAATAAGACCTATTCTGTCGGTGGATTGTATGGCCAAAAAGAAAAAGCATATCTCAAAGAAGAATGGATCCCCACATTAACTGGTAATGAAAATGATTTTACTTTTTATAAATACGAAATCGGAGCTCTTACTAAACACTTTGATTGGAAACCGACCACCTGGCCTCATCAAAACAAATTCCCGGAAGGAAAATCATTGAGTTTGTTTTTCAAACATCAAAGGAATGAACTAAGAGGCATCGATGTGATCCTGCATTATGAAATATTCGATGGCATACCGGTGATCTGCAAATGGCTGACGATAGAAAACAAGAGCAATGCTACTATTAAGATCAATCAGGTAAAACATGAACTCTTAGGCCTCGTAGAAGAAGAGTCGGCGGTCGTAGGATCTCCGGAAAAAATGAAAAAGCCTCAAAAGATTTTCTTTGAATCTAATTATGCATACAATAATGCTATGCGGTATGAGCTGTCGGACCATGCGACACATTGGAAGACCGATAGTACCTATACTTCCCAGGTTAATTATAATTATGAAACGCCTTGTATTGTAGAGATCTATCCTGAAGTGGGTGTGGGCATCGATCTGCACCCCGGTGAATCTTTAAAATCCATCCGTACCTATGAATTATTATTTGATTCATATGACCGGGAAAGAAATGGTTTGGCAAGGAGGAGAATGTATAGGACGCTTTTCCCATGGACCAATCAAAATCCGATATTCATGCATTTGGTCAATAGTGATCCTGAAAAAGTAAAAGTGGTCATCGATCAATGCAAAGAGACGGGATATGAAATGGTGATCCTGAGTTTTGGAAGCGGTCTCAATATGGAAGATGATTCTCCATCGAATATTGAGAAATATAAATTGTTAGCTGATTATGCACACAGTAAAAGGATCAAACTGGGAGGATATTCATTATTCAGTAGTCGTCGAATCGATGATGAAAATGATGTGATCGATCCGGTCACTGGCCTGCCGGATAAAGGGGCTTTCTTCGGTCATGCTCCCTGCCTGGCAAGTACATGGGGATTGGAATATCTGCAGAAAATTAAAAATTTTATAGATAAGACGGGCTTTGATTTATTGGAGCATGATGGCCCTTACCCCGGTGATGTATGTGCATCGAAAACACATCCTGGACATGTTGCGTTAGAGGACTCCCAATGGAAGCAAATGCAATTACAAAAAGGCTTATACCAGTATTTGAATAGTAAAGGAGTGTATATCAATGCTCCTGACTGGTATTTTCTCGATGGTTCCAATAAAATAGCACTTGGATATCGTGAAGTAAACTTTTCTTTATCGAGGGATCAGCAAAAAATCCTTAACAGGCAAAATATTTATGACGGCACCTGGGATAAGACACCATCGATGGGATGGGGCTTTGTTCCGTTGACTAAATATCAGGGTGGCGGACCCGAAGCAGTCTTAGAACCTTTACACGAACACCTCGAGGATTATAAGCAACTCATGTTTCAATATTATAGTGCCGGCGTACAGGCTTGCTATCGTGGTCCCAGGCTCTACGATGCTGATACCACCAAAATGGTTGTGAAGGATATGATTGATTGGTACAAAAAACACAGGGAAATATTGAATAGCGATATTATTCATTTACGGAGGGCCGATGGTCGTGATTGGGATGGCATCCTGCATGTCAATCCCGCTTTAAAAGACAAAGGCTTATTATTATTATTTAATCCCTTATCCATTGATTTGAATAAAACACTGGAAATTCCGTTGTATTACACGGGGTTAAAAAATGCAGTGAAAGTAAGTCTTATGGGAAAGTCACAGAAAATATATACAATGAACCGGGAATATAAAATCCACTTACCGCTAAGAATTCCAGCCCGTAGTTACGTATGGTATTTAATTCAATAATGCTCCTCTATTATCTTAAACTGGCATTTAGTTTTTCCAGGACACCCGAACCCGGACATAGTTCGTCATAACCCAATTCATTCAATGGCTTTTTGGAAGTAGCCATGATATCATGTAACGTTTGTCTTCCGGGCTCATAATATAATAAACCGGTCACGATTTCATGATTTTTACGGCCATGATGTAATTTGGTCAATGCAGATATTCGGTCTGTAGGATCCCAATCAGTAGCCAGTTTATTGATTTGTAAATAAGTACCGTCATGCATGGTAATTTTTTCGGTCGCACCGCTCGCTATGGTTGCCGTAATTTCTGATGCCGGTGGTACAAAATCAAGATCGGAAATGGTCTCCATATGTTCTCTTACATAATCGTATGATTTGGTAGATCCTTTG
>CALMKY010000725.1 GCA_937867195.1 uncultured Saprospiraceae bacterium
CAGGTCAATCGTGCACTTACTCAAGCGCATTATGGTGGAGGTGAATTTGCTGAATGCCTTGAAGTGGCATCGCACATCATCCCCGGGGACAATGAAAGCTTTCATCGTGCTTGGATAGACATGGGTAATAAAGTCTATGCCTTGGGTGATCAGTATGCAATGCATGGTCAGGAGGTTTCTGCCCGGAGATCTTTTCTGCGAGCATTTAATTATATAAGAACTGCAGAGTTTTTTTTGAAACCGGATGATCCACGGAAACTCCCGACCTATACAAAATGTGTAGATGCATTTCAAAAAGCGATCATCCGGTTTGATCAAAAGCCCTTAATCATCGAGGTTCCTTTTGAAGGATCTTTTTTGTCCGGCTATCTGTTTAAACCTTCTAATATTACCAAACCTCCTTGCATGGTGATGTTTGGTGGATTAGACTCGTTATCTGAAGAGCTCTATTTTGGGATTTCACAGCATTTAAATGAAAGAGGGATTGCTTTGCTCGCTATGGATGGCCCGGGCCAGGGTGCGTCATTAAGGTTGAGGCATATATTGACTCGCTATGATTATAATTTGGCGGGCACAGCTGTATTGGATTATGCGATCCGACACCTGGGCGATGAAATCGATACAAGCCGAATCGGAATTGGTGCAGTTTCCATGGGAGGATATATGGCTGCAAGATGCGCAGCGTTCGAACCCAGATTCAAAGTATGTATGATTTTCGGAGCCGTCTGGTCGTATTATGATATATGGAAGAACAGACCTGACAATCATCCGTTGGCATCCATTCTTATGCACATCGTTGGTGCTGAAAATATGACCGAAGCCCGTGAAAAACTAAAATTATTTTCATTGGAAGGAGTTGCGGATAAAATTTCGATGCCGACCTATGTATTGCATGGTGAGGACGATCGTCAAAATTTTGTAGAAAATGCCTATAAAGTCAGAGATGCATTGAAATGTGAACACATGGTTGAAATAATTCCTAAAGAGGAAAGTGGATCAGCCCATTGTCAAATCGATGACTTTACGAAAACGTTCAATATGTATGATTGGGTAAAGGAGAGAATATAGAATACGGAATAGGGAGTAGGGAATGCGGAATAGGGAATTCTATACTCAGCATTCCGAAATCCGCATTGCAAAATCCGAAATAGTAATATGATTAAACAAATAAAAAAAGGAATTACCTACGCTGAAAGTAAAGAATCAGATGCTAAAGTGCGTGCATTAGTAGAGTCCATGCTGGACGATATTTCTATGCATGGTGACCGGGCAGTAAGAGAATATTCATTTAAATTAGATCATTGGTCCCCCAAATCTTTTAAATTATCTAAAAATGAGATTGAAAGGATCATTGGATCTTTACCAGCCCGAGTCATTGACGATATTACCTTTGCTCAAACACAGATTCGCAATTTTGCATTACATCAAAAAGCAGCTTTAAAAGATATAGAGGTAGAAACTTTGCCCGGCGTATTCCTTGGTCATAAAAACATTCCTGTTAATTCGGTAGGTTGTTATGTACCCGGAGGCAGATACCCAATGGTAGCTTCAGCCCATATGAGTGTACTGACTGCTAAAGTTGCAGGAGTAAAACGTGTGATTGCCTGCACCCCACCTATCAAAGGAGAAATCCCTGCTGCTACCGTGGCTGCCATGCATATGGCAGGAGCTGATGATATCTATTTGCTTGGAGGTGTTCAGGCTGTCGCCATGATGGCTTTGGGCACGGAAACCGTGGAAGCAGTCGATATGATCGTCGGTCCGGGTAATGCATACGTTGCAGAAGCTAAAAGACAATTGTTTGGAAAAGTAGGGATCGATTTATTTGCCGGACCGACTGAGACATTAGTGATCGCAGACGATACGACGGATGTACAGACATGTGCAACCGATCTATTGGGCCAGGCTGAACATGGACCTACCTCTCCTGCGATCCTGGTGACGACCAGTAAAAGCATAGCAGAAAATATAGAAGCTGAAATTCAAAAGCAATTATCCAAATTACCGACCGCGGATATTGCATCGGTCTCCTGGAAGGACTATGGCCAGGTCATCTTATGTGATACCATTGATGAAATGGTATCCGAAGCTGACCGCATTGCGAGCGAACATGTACAAGTCATGACAGAGAACCCTCGTTATTTTTTAGATAAAATGACCAATTACGGTGGGCTGTTTTTAGGTGATAAAACCAATGTAGCCTATGGTGATAAAGTCATCGGTACCAACCATACCTTACCTACAAAACTCGCTTCCCGGTATACAGGTGGCTTATGGGTCGGCAAATTTATGAAAACATGTACGTACCAGGAAGTGAAGACGGCAGCAGCCAGTAAACTCATCGGTGAATATTGTTCCAGATTGTGTGCTATTGAAAACTTCTGGGCACACAAAGAACAAGCTGATTTGAGAGTTAGAAAATACGGAGGCTAATTGGATATAGACGGAAATTTGAGTATGAATTGATTTAATCTTTATGAAGAAACGAAACATTTTGATTACCGGTGGTGCGGGTGGAATTGGTTCAGAAATATCCAGATTATTTGCAGATCATGATTACGATGTCATGATCACGTATCAACATAACGAGCAAAAAGCCGATCAATTAATAAAAAGTCTTAAAACAGGAAATCATAAATGTTTTAAAGCACCCAATACAGACTCTGTTAAAATCAATGAGCTATCATCTCATATCAAGAATACATACGGATATCTCAATGTATTGGTTAATAATGCAGGCATCACAACACCTGTACCACACGATGATATGGAAAGCCTGACGGATGAATGGATTGATAAAATCATGCAGACTAATTTCAGAGGGAGCTTTGCAATGATCAGAGCTATGAAAGAATTATTGATTAATTCAAGTTTGCATAAAGATGAGCAGGACATTGACCATCCACAGGCTTTGATCGTGAATATTTCTTCCATCGCTGCCCTCACTGGAATAGGATCTAATGTTGCGTACTGCGCATCTAAAGCAGCAATCGATTCGATGACCAGATCACTGGCGAGGGCATTGGCTCCTGCGATCAGGGTTGTATCGGTATCACCCGGATGGGTAATAGGAGAATACACCAAGAATATTGATGCCGCATATTTACAAATTCAATTGGACAAAACACCTATGAACAGATTAGCAATGGCCGATGATGTTGCCAATGCAGTCTATTCGCTTACCGATCGGTTGCTATTTTGTACAGGAAATATCATACAGGTCGATGGGGGTCGCACACTATTGTAATGATGCTTTCGGTCTTTCAATTTTCTATTTCAATCGAGTCTCTGCCTTTATGTGATTTAAACTGTGATTATCCATATTCTTGTAGAAAGCCCTGAGTCGGCTTATATCCAAAGAGTGTTCACAAATCTTTTACCTCCGGAACTCAAATTTATTCAGTTGGATTAAGAGGAATGATCTTCGTTATTCACTGCCTGACTGGCGGGATGAATAAATTGGATGACCAGATTAGTTTAATTGTAATAGGAATCGAGCAAATAGTGCATTTATGTTGAATCAATTCAAGTGTACTGCAATTTCAATGGACCTGCACTTGATATACCCGGTGAATTAATTATGCTCTTTTTGGTTCGATCAAAGAAAACGAAATCAAGAATGCCAATGTTGCAGAGAGCGTGGATACCCAGAAGGGCATTGTTAATCCCCATGTATCCGCCAATACTCCGTCTAAAAATGGAATGATCACGCCACCGACAATTTCACCAACACCAACAATCAATCCAATGGCTTTACCCACCGAATGCCTGGGAACCGTTTGAAATGGAATAGCCGCAAATATGATGGGAAAAGTACCAAACATAAAAAAAGCCAAAAACATAGCAACGAGTTGTAAGCTTGAGCCACCCAATAGAAGAATGCTCAATGGATAAAATACTCCGATCAATAAAAAAAAGCTGATCACTTTTTTTCTTCCCATTCGATCAGATAATGCAGTTACCATGATACCGGATAAAAAAGATGATAAGCCCATCAGTCCCATGATGTTCCCAATATTTCCGGTCTCGATATGATGGACTTTGACAAAAAACTCAGGCATAAACGTCAAACAAGAATTGAGCCATGCCAATCCAAGACAGGATAGTATGGTTGCAACGCGTACATTTTTATATTTCCATAATTCACCGAAGCTTAAACTACTGTCTTCTGTTTTTTCAAGACTAATGGCGGTACTCGGTTTAATAAATAGCCACCCTAAGAAGGCCATGATCAATCCGGGAATACCTGCAATATAAAATGTCGATCTCCATCCTAGTCTTTCTGCCATGGCAACCAAAACCACCGGCGCAAGAATCATCCCAAATAAAGTCGATCCAAAGCTTTGTAATGCACCCATATTAAATCCCAGTCGGGAGGGCGTGGATTCTTTGGCAAGAAAGGATTGAATCAAGGGTAAAGTAGGTCCTTCAAATACTCCCATCATCAGTCTTGCAGTCAATAATATCCAAAAGCCGGTTGCTAATCCCGAGGATATCGAACAGATAGAAAATAAAATGGTCACTAAGATGAAAACCGGTTTTTTCTTATTACGAGCTTCGGCCCAGCCGGTCGTAAAATATCCGGAGGCAGCCCAACTCAGTGACAAAGCACTTACCAGGATGCCGATCTGTGTATTGTTTAAATTTAAATCGGATGATATATAGGGTGTCAGGTAAATAAAAGCAAATCGATCTACAAAGACCAGTCCAAATGTAATACACAACAGGCTGAGCAAGCCATTTTCATAAGTCCATAATTTTTTCATATGGTAAGCAGGTTATTGTTCTATTCGCATCAAATGTATCACTTACCTTCATCAAACAAATATTCTTATCTGTAAAAGATTGAAAATGAATACAGATAATCCATTTTTGAAAAAAGTAGGATGCACGACCTGCATTACATTTGACAACCTATTTTTTAATGAATTAAAAAACTGTTTGACGTTGAAATTGGCTGTGTCCCGATATGATGTGCATTCAAAAGCATTGTTTTCCTTATGCAACTATATTCAATAGCCATGGCAAAATTTATCGGCATCTCTGGATGGGCCATACCGGAATACGATCAAAACATGCGCCTATTATTATTTTCAAGTCTTTTGTTACACCACTTATCAAATTAATGATGAATAAATATTTAATAACCGCTTTCCTGACCATACTATATACTTGTTCCCATTCTCAACAAGTCATTCAATTGTATGATGTTAAACCAAAAGGTTCTGAAAACTGGACCTGGTCTGAACAATCCAGTACTAAAAATCTTTTCAATACGGAAGTGGTTTACAATGTATCGCAACCTACCATGACGGCTTATCTTCCGCCCCATGATCTGTCTACCGGTACGGCGATCGTGATAGCTCCCGGAGGTGCATTCCACACACTGAGTATAAACAGTGAGGGAATCGATGTGGCGAAATGGCTCAATAGTAGAGGTGTCGCTGCCTTTGTGTTGAAATATCGACTGGCAAGAAGTTTTACCGAAGATCCTGTTACTGAATTGATCGGAAAAATGAAAGACTTCACATCGCTCGACGCGGAAAATGCGCCCATCATACCCTTGGCGATGGCTGACGGATTGAAGGCAGTCCAATACGTGAGAGAACACGCCAAAGATATGGATATCAATCCCGATCGCATTGGATTTATGGGATTCTCCGCGGGTGGTACGTTGACGATGTGTGTGGCATACAATAGTAATGAAACAAATAGACCCAATTTCGTAGCTCCTATTTATGCTTACGAAAATGCAATCTTAGGTAGTGATGTTCCTAAGTCTAAGACTCCGATTTTCGTATCGGTAGCCGGCGATGATCAGCTGGGTTTTATGCCGCACAGCATCAATATTTACAAAAAATGGTTTGAAGCTAAACAACCGGCGGAACTGCACATTTATGAAAAAGGTGGTCACGGATTTGGTATGCGCAAACAAAATATTCCGACGGATACCTGGTATGAGAGATTTGGTGATTGGCTGAAATTGCAGGGATACTTACACAAACTGTATCCAAATAAATACGAAAAATTATTTGGAGAAGATGCGGTCGCTCAGGGACAGTTGATGGAAGTGGAAAGAATGAAAAAAGATTTTGCCAACCTGGCAAGATATAAAGACGCGAATCTAAAAATTACACGTGCATTTCCGGCAGAAAAAAGAGTGGTGTTCATGGGTAATTCGATTACAGAAGGATGGGTCTATGCAGATTCCAGTTTTTTTAAGTTGAATCATTTTATAGGAAGAGGGATCAGCGGACAAACTTCGGTGCAAGCCCTGCTTCGCTTCAGGCCCGATGTGGTGGCATTACATCCCAAAGCCGTCGTAATTAATATCGGAACCAACGATATTGCAGAAAATACAGGTCCATACAACTCGGATTATACCTTTGGCAATATCATCGATATGGTTGAAATAGCAAAAGCCAATCGTATCCAACCTATCCTATCCTCTATACTGCCTGCTACCAGGTTTGAGTGGAGACTTTCTTTAGGAGACAGGTCCGCCATGATCGTAGATTTAAACGATCGAATTCAACAGTTTGCAAAACAAAATCACCTGCAATACATCGATTATCATTCAGCATTAAAAAACAGACAAAACGGTATGGATCCTGATCTGGCTGAGGATGGTGTGCATCCGACCCTCAAGGCATATAAAATCATGGAAAGTCTTGCCTTAAAAGCAATCTATCAGGTATTAAAATAATTAAGAAACCTAAAGATAAAAATGAAGTTCATCGATCTCTCAGTTACCATCAACGACCGCATCAAAGAACCACTTCCGACTTCGATTATATATGAAGATCATAAGGAAGGTGCCAAAAAAATGGGAGGTAAATTATTCGATGGACTATCCAATGTGTTTATTAACGGCAATGGTCCTGCAGGAGAATTCCTGACAGTAACCAGTCATTGCGGAACTCACGTAGATGCTCCATGGCACTATTATCCTACAAGTGAAGGAAAGCCTGCTCGCACTATTGATCAACTCCCATTGGATTGGTTTTTTCACGATGGAGTTTGTCTTGATTTTACAGACAAACCGGATGGTTATATGATCGAACCAGAAGACCTTCAGGCGAAATTGAAACAAATAGGATACACACTTAAACCAATGGATATCGTCCTGATCCGTTGTGACGCAGATAAAAGAATTTATAACCCAGAATTCGTCAGAATACATGTGGGAGCATCTGCAAAAGCTACTCATTGGCTGATTGATCAGGGAATCAAAGTAATGGGTACCGACGGATGGGGATGGGATATACCGTTACATCTTCAGGTAGAAGATTATAAAAAGAATCCACGGGATGGTGTCATTTGGCAAGCTCATTATGTGGGCATTGAAAAGGAATATTGTCAAATAGAAAAATTAGCTAATTTGGATCAACTTCCGCCTTTTGGGTTTAATGTCATATGCTTTCCGGCTAAAATTGAAAAAGCAAGTGCAGGGTGGACAAGGGCGGTGGCGATTTTGGAGTTCGGATTGTAGATTTCGGATTTTCGATACCCACCTAAATCCGAAATCGCAAATTCGATACTTATGGTTCCGAAATCCGATATCATAAATCCAAAATTTATTAATTTAAAAAGAATCTTTAAAATTGAATAGAATGAGTAAAAAAGCATTAATCATTGGCGGTGGTATCGGGGGACTCTCTCTTGGTATTGCACTCAGACAAAAAGGTATCGATGTGCACATTGTCGAACAACAAAAGGAATTCAATGTATATGGTGTAGGCATCATTCAATTAGGTAATGCAATCAGGGCTTTGGATACGATCGGAGTTGCTGAAGAAACGATTCAGCGCGGTTGCCCATATGGATTGGTAAAATTGTGTACGCCGACCGGGCATCAGATTGCAGAAATTGGTACTCCTCCTATGAATCGATTCAATATCATTCACAATGGTATATCGAGAAAGATATTGCATGATGTATTGTACGACTCGGCGGTATCTCATGGTGTACAATTTACTATGGGAAATACAGTTGAAAAAATTGATAACGGTGATGATCATGTCAGAGTGCAGTTGACAGATGGTTCTCAAGGTCAGTATGATTTTATTGTTGGAGCGGATGGTATCTATTCCAAGGTCAGAAGTTTGATTTTTGGACAATACGAAGCAAAATACATAGGCTCGTCCGTATGGAGGTATCCGTTTAAGAGACCCGAAGGAATGGAGACCGGTTATATGTTTTTTGGTCGTACATCAAAAGTGGGATTGATACCCATGACCCAAGACTCTATCTATATGTTTATTGTAGCGGCTGAAGGTGATGATAATCCGTTCATACCCCAGGAAGAATTTGTGTCAAGGATGAAAGCCCATTTGGCGCATTTTCCGGTTAAATTAGTAAGCGATCGGATTGCAGAATTAACCGATGCATCTAAAGCCGTATACAGTCCACTGAAAACAATGCTCGTTCCAGCACCCTGGCATAAAGGTCGAGTCGTTCTGATCGGTGATGCGGTACATGCTTCTATACCTCAGATGGGTTCGGGAGCAGCACTTGCCATCGAAGATGCAGTCGTATTGGCAGATGAAGTAAGTAAAGATCAATCCTGGAGCAATGCCATGAATCATTATATACAGCG
>CALMKY010000726.1 GCA_937867195.1 uncultured Saprospiraceae bacterium
TATAGGTATTGCATTCGTACTTCAATACGCCGTTACTGCCCTTATAGCTATCAACATGGATATATTCTTGGAGGTATACACAGAAGGTCATGATGTGGGCAAGGTACGTGGTCTATACAATGCCGTACTCAACGCATCGTGGGTCATAGCTCCGTTTATCGGAACCATGCTCATCAACGGTACAGAAAATTACAGAAATACATATATCGCAGGATTCGCGATACTCTTCCCACTCATGTACCTAGTATTCAAAAACTTCCCCAGATTCAAGGACCCACACTACACCCACCTTTCACCACACCAGCTCATACGACACGCTGAAGCAAATAGAAATTGGCCTATACTATTCTCGGTCAATCTGCTCCTCCAAATATTTTACGCCTGGATGGTTGTATATAGTCCTATATATCTCAACAAAACTATCGGGTTTAGTTGGGAACAGATAGGTATCATCATAACGGTCATGTTACTTCCTTTCCCTCTTATCCAGTATCCACTAGGTAGGCTCGCCGACAAAAAGTACGGCGAAAAAGAGATTATGATCATCGGCTTCTGCATCATGGGTGGAGCTACTATCCTTCTGTCATATATCACCTCACACAGCGTACTTGTCTGGGCAGTAGCACTTCTGCTCACTCGTATCGGTGCGGCTTCTGCGGAAATAATGCTGGAAACATATTTCTTCAAGACAGTTTCACCGAAAGATTCTCCGACTCTCAGCCTCTTTAGAATCACGCGCCCTCTCGCCTACTTCTTTGCGCCAGTAATCATGGGTGCAGGAATGCTATTTGCTGCAGAAAATGCAATCAAAGGATGGCAACATGACACCATTTACTTTAACTTGATTCAGTCCTACTGCCGGGGAGTCAATGATTGGATCAGTCAATTAGATCCTAAAAATCTCCCGATCGAATACAAACTGATGGGTTTTACTCCCGAACCCTGGACCCCATTAAAATCTGCCTGTGTCATCAAATACATGGCTCAATCACTCTGCAGCCGTGAATCTGATTTGGAAGCAACTAATACAAGACAGTTATTGGGAGATTCATTATACAACATGATGTACCCCGAATATTTTGCAGAACAAAGTCCTATCATTCCGGCCGGTACAAAATGGAATTTTAATGCGGATAGTATCAAAAAAGCACTGGTGTCACAAAGCGAATTCCCATTTATTCAAGATATGTATCATCGGGTCAATGAATTGCCCGATCCAGGATTGGGAAGTAATAACTGGGCGGTGAATGCCCGAAAGACCAAAGCAGGCCATCCTATACTCTGTAATGACCCCCATCTAAGACTTACCTTGCCATCTATCTGGTTTGAGCAACATCTCCATACTCCGGATCTGAATGCCTATGGTGTCAGTGTTCCGGGTATACCGGGCATATTGATTGGATTCAATGATTCAATTGCCTGGGGCGAGACAAATGTAGGGCATGATGTAGCCGATTGGTATGCCATCAAGTGGACTGACCAAAAGCAAAATGCCTATGTAGTCGATGGTAAAACCATTCCGGTTAATCTAAGGATAGAAGAAATAAATGTAAAGGGACAAAACCCAATCTTTGACACAGTAAAATACACTGAATGGGGACCTGTTGTAGAATCCGATCAAAGCAAGAACGCTCACAAAGGATTGGCATATCATTGGCTATCACATGAATCTCAACCCCAATTTGAATTATCCGTATTCCTGAATATGCTGAAAGCAAAGAACTATAACGATTATTACAATGCCTTAAAACCTTTTTCCAATCCGGCTCAGAACGTGGTGTTTGCATCCCACACAGATGATATCGCATTGACGGTTACAGGTAAATTTCCAATTAAACAAAAAGGGCAGGGTAGATTTATACAGGATGGCTCATCTTCTCAAAATGCATGGCACGGTTTTATTCCTTACGAACAGATTCCGAGAGTAAAAAATCCCGGGCGTGGTTTTGTTTCCAGCTGCAATCAAAACAGTACGGACCCTTCCTATCCCTATTATTACAATGGCGAATTTGATAATTATCGTGGTCGTACCCTCAACGAACTATTATCTAAAAAAAACGATCTTACTATTGAAGATATGATGTCGTATCAGAATAATAATTTCGGTCTAAAAGCTAAAGAAAATCTTCCGATCCTGCTCAAATTATTAGATTCAGCTTCCTTAACCGACAATGAAAAAATAATTGTAGACAAACTATCCAAATGGGACTATTATTTTAATGCCCATTCCCAGGAAGCCATATGGTATACTGTTTGGTATCGCAAATTTGTCAGAAATACATTGGATGAACTGTATCTATCCAAGGATTCATCCAACTTTCAATATCCCGGTGGCGCATCGATGCATCATTTATTAGCAGATCAACAAAAGAATAAAATCTTTGATCTCCAGGCTACTCCCCAGA
>CALMKY010000727.1 GCA_937867195.1 uncultured Saprospiraceae bacterium
ATTTGTGGAGGTCGGTAATTTAAAAGCAAAAGACATTATGATCCGAAGGCTCGGAAAATTGGAACCGGAAGATAAAATAGAGGTGGCCATCGATATTTTTCTCAATAACCATTTTAGATGTCTGCCGGTTGTCAAAGGTGAAGAACTGGTCGGTCTGGTTACTCCCAATGATATTTTGAGAGGTTTAGTTTAACCTATTTTACAATATATTCTGTCATACCATCTGCAATCTTGCGATCATTCCTGAGATGAGGTATTTTGTTTTGACCACCCAATTTGCCAATGGATCTCATAAAGTCAATGAATGCGCCATTCCTGATTTTTTGTATGACTAATGGGCGTAAGATGTTACCTGCGATAAGGTCCTGATAGTAAATATTTTTCTTGCACAGAGCAAGATCCAAATCTTGAGCAAAATGCAGTAAATCCGAAGGAGGTATTTCAAAATCGATCATCCATTCATGATAGGGCTTGCCGTTGTCCTTGGGATTTACCTGGGGCGCTACCGTGTATTCATTGATGATCGATTGATGGTCCGCGCACGTGGTCATCAAAGCCGACTCGATTTCCTTTTCAATCACATGTTCTCCAAATGCAGAAATATACTGAGATATTCGCCCATTTATCACGAATAAATATGGATCGGTGGACGTAAATTCTATCGTGTCACCAATATTATAACACCACAATCCGGCATTCGTGCTCATCAATAACGCATAGGTTTCACCTATTTGTACCTGAGATAGGTCAATGCGTCGGGGTTTATCTTTTTTTAATTCTTCAGGAGTTACAAATTCAAAGAAAATGCCTGAATTGGTGTTTAAAACAAATTCATTTTTGAAAGGTGAAAATTGAAAGCCTATGAATCCTTCCGATGCAGGATAGGTATCGACTCGTGGCATGGATTGGCCAAACAAGCGATCATAGTGAGTTTTATAAGGTGCAAAATTTACTCCTCCGCTGACTATTAATGTTAGATTTGGGAACACCTCCAGCATATTTTGCTTATTTGTACGAACCAGCATTTTCTCTGAAAACATTTGCACCCAGGGAGGAATACCGGATAGCAGTCGCAAATCTTGTCCGAGGCATTCCTCTATGATCTTATCTACTTTGGTATCCCAGTCTTCTATACAATTAACTTTAAAACTTGGAAGTTGCCTTTTTTTGAATAAAGCAGGTATATGCAGATTGACCAAGCCGGATAATCTCCCTGCAGGAATATCCCCTATGAGAGAGGTTTCAGGGCTTCCGGATAAAAACATCGACTTGCCGTCAAGATATGAGAAATCGTCTTTTTGATAAGCATAATTGAATACTGCATTGCGTGCACTGGCAAAATGATAGGGCATGCTGTCTTTCGATATCGGTATGTATTTCACGCCCGACGTCGTACCGGATGTCTTGGCAAAATACAGCGGCTTACCCGGCCAGAGAATATCCCTACCTCCGTGCTTTACTTCTTCGATATAATTTTTTATCTGTTCATAGTCCCGGATCGGGACTCTTTGTTGATAATCCCGAATATTTTCTATTTGAGTAAACTGATGATCTTTACCAAACTTTGTTTCTTTCGCTTTGGTGATTAAATAATAAAAAATTTGCGACTGATCTTTTATTGCATTGACTGACATTTTTATCACCTGATGATGCAGGTAGCGACCAATTTGCTTTGCAATAAAACTAACTAGAGACATGGACTGCTCAATTTTTTTGAATCGATTATACGGATGTCTGTGCGTCAATCATTTTCCTTGTATCTGCCACAAACTGTTCCAGATCTACCGATGTTCCCTGATCACCTTTGCCATGTAATCGAATGGAGACAGAGTGATCGTTCATTTCTTTTTCACCTAAAATCAACATCATGGGAATCTTACCGGTTTCAGCATCCCGGATCTTACGTCCAATTTTTTCACCCCGATCATCTACATGAGCTCTAATATCGGAAGCAAGCAATTTGTTGCAAACTTCTTTTGCATAGTCGTTGTATTTATCTGAGATAGGTAATACGGCGATTTGTTTTGGAGCTAGCCACATTGGGAAATTACCGGCATAATGCTCAATTAAAAATCCTATAAACCTCTCATGTGTCCCCAACGGAGCCCGATGAATAATCAAAGGAATTTCAGGTTCATTGTTCTGATTGGTAAATGAAAGTTTGAATCTGCGGGGCTGCGCAAAATCTACCTGGTTGGTTGCTAATGTAAATTCTCTACCGATCACACTCCAGATCTGCACATCTATCTTAGGACCGTAGAATGCACCTTCGTCTTTTACTTCTACGTAAGGGATATTGGACTCTATCAGTACTTGCCTGACGAGATCTTCAGTTTCTTTCCAAAGCTCCGGTTCGTTTACGTATTTCTGACCAAGCTTGGCAGGATCGTGCAAACTGAG
>CALMKY010000728.1 GCA_937867195.1 uncultured Saprospiraceae bacterium
GGCAGTAGATGCGACGGACGATGATTTGGATTGAGGCACGTATCGCAGAAAATCATTTAAACTACGGCTGATGGTAGGCATGTTTTCCATTACTTCTTTTTTGATATTTTGACCGGCACCAGTACGTTCTGAACTGAGTACTTGACCTTTGTCACTGGTGATGACCACTTCCTCGAGTACGGAAGCCTCTTCTTTCAATTTTGCATTAAATTGAAGGGTCTGACCCAATGAAAGGATTATGTCTTTTTCTTCATAATTTTTGTAACCTACATAGTTTACGGTAATCGTATAAGGTCCGCCGATTCGTACATTCGGTATGGTAAACCGTCCATCTTCACGTGTAGATGTACCGTATTGAGATCCGGAAGGCTCATGTACAGCCACTACGGTAGCGCCGATCAAAGGCTCACCTTTGTCGTCAGTGATCAAACCTGCGATATTAGCCGATGTCACACCTTGTGCAAATCCCGCAACAGAGAGTGTCATCAAAAAAATCACAGAAATAAATTGAAAGAGAGAGTAAACTTTTTTCATTTCCCAGGAATTTTTTAATTTAATTTCGGGAGCAAAAGTACAAAGGCAACGTGTAGAAATTATTAATTTTTCATATATAATTTTGGCATATATGTATGCAATTTTAACCACCTAATTTTTTCAAATTTATGCTATCATTGCATTAAAAATTGACGGTTACGTCAAAATAATTTGTGACTAAAAATGGCAACTTTGCAAGAAGATATTCAGAAATTATACGCTGAGCATCAGGCAATCAAGAAGTCAGAAGCTCGACTTCAGGAGATATCTCCCGAGATAGAAAAGCTTAGAAAAGATTTGGCCGTTTTGGATCAGGCTGTGCAAAAAGAATATGAGGATGTCCAAAACCTGGAAAAATTAGGTCTTAAGACTTTTTTTTATAATGTGCTGGGTGATAAAGAGTCCCAGCTTGAAAAAGAAAGACAGGAATACCTTCAAGCATCACTCAAATATGACCAGGTAAGAAAATCGCTGGAAGTTTTGGAATTTGAATCCAATATTCTTCAGAAAAAAGTGAATAACAAAGCTGCAATCGAAGCTCAACTCGACGATCTGAGTAAAAAACAAGAACAACAGTTATTGGCCTTGTCCGGTGATGCAGCCATCCAATTACGATCCATTCTTTCCCAGATTGAAGCTCAACAGCGGCTTAAAATCGATATCAATGAAGCTATGGCCGCCGGTACCAAAGCATTGGAAAGTATAGATGGAGTAGTATCCTGCCTGCAACAAGCACATAACTGGGGACAATGGGATGTTTCCGGCCGCAATCCCATGAGCAATCACCTGAAATATTCCGCTATTGATAAAGCGAAAGATTGGGCTTATCAGGCGAATAATGATTTACGCAATTTTGAGAAAGAATTGCAGGATGTATACCGAAGCATTCCGGAAGATTTTCATTTACAGATCGATTCGTTTAATCGATTTATCGATGTATTTTTTGATAATCTGATCACCGATTGGATCATTCAGCAAAAAATATACAATGCGTTGAATAATACCATCAATACAAGGGATAAAGTGGTTAGAATGGTAAAGACCCTTGAAACCGAAATTCCTAAATCTAATCAGGCCATGCTGGATCTGGAAGAACAAAAGAAACAATTTGTATTGTCTTCGGTAAAATGATGTACTGAATGTTTATCTGCGAATAAATTTTGCAACTTCTCTTTCTCCTTTTCCTTCCATGGATAGAAAATAAACTCCGGGAATTAAATCCAGGTACCAGTTCATTTCATTTAATCCATGAGGAAAGATATTTTTTGATACCAATTCCCCGGATACAGTGTAGATCCGGATGGGGCGATCATAATTTTTTTCTGGTGAAGTAATCGTAATATGATCCTCCGCAGGATTTGGGAATATTTTAATTGTTTTATTTGCCGAAAGACTGTTATTCGTCGGTACCAGGTTTAAATCAACAAGCGAAAATACATCCACGGCACATTCAAGGATATTGGTTGCATTGGCAGCTGAAGGCTCTGAAGTTTCGAATACAATTTTTACATTATTTTGATTGCTTAGTTTATTTAGATCAAGGTTATACGAATAATATTTCCAGGCCAATGTACTGGAAAGTAATGTGTCAATGAGTACCGTGTCTATACCGGAAACCATACTTACTTTACTGAATCCCTGGCCCCTTACAGAATCAACCGTATTCAATCTTGCCGTCCATGCATAAAAACTCAAGAAAGGTTTTTTAAAAGATGACAAATCCATATTGGGGGAAATTAACCGCGAATATCCATGATCGATATCATCTCCTATGACGGAGGTAGAACCATTCCCGGTCACGGCGCATTGATCTCCAAAATCATCTTGCACGTCCAGTTCAGGATTGATGGGCGTCGTCAGGTTGTAAGTGCCGAGAGGTTCTGCGATGCTCCAGATGCCCCCCGATGAAGTACTTTCTGCAGTCCATCCAAAGGTATTAAACAGGAAATGATCTGTATAGCCTCTTTCGAGCTCAATCGTAACCGAACCACCGGTAGATGCCAGATCGTAATAGATGTTTTTATATTTATAACCCCAGGCTCCGGCAGTGATCTGCCAGGAACCTTCAGTCAGTAAAGGAGCAATTGAATCATTGAGCGAAGTTATTTTTTTAATTTCCAGAGGGCTGATCAGACTGATGGCTGCATTCGAAATAGATGATTTGGTGATGGCATCTATGATTTTGATTTTTAAATTCGCTGTATTTGCCGGCTTTAACTTAACCAGGACCGAAGCCAAATTAAGGGTATCTAGCCGGATGGGTATTGTGATCGGTATATACCCAGGTTTGGTAACCGTAATGGAAGCACTACCATAATATGGGCCACCCGATTTAAAACTTCCGTCCGCATTGCTGTTAACTGAATAAAATGGACTGATGTTTAGCTTAATGATGGCTCCGGAAATTGGATTGGAGGTGACACTATCTATTACAGTCCCTTTTAGATAGGAGGTGCGTTTATAAGTTGGTTTTACGACATACAAACCAAATTCGATATCACTTGCAATAATATTTCCTGAAGGCAGATAAGGATACACTCCCCAGCATCCATGAAAATCACCATCACCCGCCGGGTAGGTATCAAAGGATCCCACTTCCACCAAATGAGCAGGATCGTGTGCATCCACGATGGTAAACCCATCTGTATAATACGAAGTGATTTCAAATCCTTTTAAATAATAAGTATTATGAGGGATGGTATTCCGGATCTGGGTCGTTTTACTCCTGTATCGGTCTACCAATGTAATGTTACTGAGATGGTCTACCCGATACGCTTCTACGTATGCGTTAGCCCTTTCATCCGTGGTGAATGCATAGGTATGATCATCCGATAACCAGATATTATGAGTAAATGCATTGCCTGTGCGTTGGTTGGCCAGTTTGACCGGATTTTTTTTATCTTTTACATTCCATACGGTAAACTCTCCCGCCAAAATATCGGCAGACCAAAATGTATCATTGACTGCATATGAATCATGTGTATAGTTTGGATTGAACACATTGACAACTTCCGGGTTGTCCGGATTCTTATTCAGATCCAATACTACGACCCCTTGATGAAAGTTACTGCCTGTGAGATAACAATACCCTTTCTCATCTATGAATAAATCATGAGAACGATCAATGGTACCGGTCTTATTAAAGTTTAATGAAGGGTTGCTAACGGTGACAGAGGGTTTCCAGAATAAATAAGTGATTTTATCAGGGGCCTGAGCCATGTTGATAATCAATACACCATCAGCACCCCGATCGGCTACGACATAAAGATGATCTTTCCATGATTTAATTTCGCGCCAACTGCTAATCACGCCCGGAATATGGATAAGCAATACCGGCTTGGAAGGTTGGCTGATATCAAAGATCGTCGTGCCGGTGACGCGCCCAATGATGGCATATTCTCTTCCTTTACCGTCCACATATCCCCAGATATTAGAAGAATTGTCCGAAAAGGCCACATGAGATAATAACTGGCAGTTGTAATCCTGGGATATCAACACTGCTTTACAAAATATGCAGATGATTAAGTAAAAATGTTTTTTCATGGAATTTATTTTATCGATTTACGATCATGACGGTAAGTCGACTTATGCAGGTTAATTCTCCTTGTTCGTTTTTAATTTCAATATTCCACACATGGATTGATTTACCGATTCGGATTGGAGTGACTTTGCCGGTCACCTGACCTTTGGATACTGATTTGAGGTGATTGGCATTGATCTCTACTCCCACCGGATAGGAATTGGGAGAGTCTAAAAGCAGGGAAGAAGCAAAGCTGCCGAGCGTTTCAGCCAATACCACACTCGCTCCTCCATGTAAGATACCTATCGGCTGATGGGTACGGTGATCTACCGGCATGGTAGCGATGATATAATCGTCTCCAATTTCTTCAAATTGAATTCCAAGATGATCGATTAAAGTGTTTTTCCTTTGTTCATTAATTTGAGCTAAGGATGGTTTTAGTTTGAATGAAGGCATGCATCACAAAGTTAAACTAATTGCGTTTCAAGATGAGTTATGATCTTGTCAAATTCATGTTTATAAAATTCAGGCCAATTTAAGGGCCTCCACCAGGTCCATTGCCTCTTGGCATAATTGCGGGTATGTTGTTTTATTTTTTCGATGGCAGCAGATTCTGAACACTTTCCTTCAAAAAAATCAAACCATTCCTTATAACCTACCGTCTGCAATGCGGTAAGATGACGATGTGAATGCATGGACCTTGCTTCTGATTTTAATCCCTGATGGATCATTTCATCCACCCGTACATGAATGGCCTCATACAGTTTTTTTCTTTCTTCCGTTATAAAAACGGGAAGAACATCGAAGGGTCTAATAATCTTTTGCTTTTTCAGATAGGATGTATAGGTCATACCACTGACTTTGATGACTTCGATCGCCCGGGTCAATCTTCTCGGATTATGAATGTCAATGGTCTGGAAATATTCCGGATCTTTATTTTGCAATTCAGCTTGTATGCTTGTACTTAGTATTTCTTTATCTTTTATTA
>CALMKY010000729.1 GCA_937867195.1 uncultured Saprospiraceae bacterium
AAGAGCATTTTACTCCTCAGCAAACAGACAGCTATAATTTGATTATCAAACAAATCGATTACTTAAATTATCAAATCAACAAGTCAAAAAATAAATTGAATGATAGTTTAGAATTTCAAAAAAGTTTCTATTTCGATCAGAAAAAGAACATGCTGGCTTCCTCCCATATTGTATCCTGGCAATTACCATCCATAGACTCGATTCAGTTCAGATTGATCCCGGGTGAAATCATTCTCGATTATTATATGGATGCAGATTCCTCTGTCTATGTACTGATAATATCTAAAGACACTGTGGATTTCAAAAGACTAAACATGCATCTGGAAAATCTGGACCACTGGATTAAGGATTTTCATTATTGTATGCAAAATTTTAATACTCTCGATCAACCCATTCGAGACTCCATGTGGGCATGGTCTTCATTTCAATTATATCTGCATTTGATTAAGCCTTTTGTACCGGATCGGATAAAAAAAATAATCATGATTTCAGATGGCCATCTTTCACTCATACCCATAGGATCTTTGCTTACAGATATTTCCAATAATGCCTATACCGCATGGAAATTTCTGATCCTTCGGTACAGGGTATCGTCACAACCCTCCCTCAAAATATGGTACGACTATAATTTTAGTCATCCAAATACAAGCACCAAATCGCTTGCTTTATTATCACCCAGTACTAACCTGAGACACAATCAGACCGAAACCAATGTATTAAGAAAACTTTTTAATCATGCCGTTACAATAGATCAAAACATCTACATGACAACCTTGACCACCGAAGTAAAGGACTACGATGTACTTCACATCGCATCTCATGCAAAATCAGATATCACCTGTGAGTTTAATACATACATCCGGGGTTCACGGGATAGTATCAATGCGGCCGAAATCTCAAACCAGGTTTTTAAGCAGGAAATGATATTTCTCAGTGCCTGCGAAACAGGACTTGGAGAACAAGTGCAAGGAGAAGGAATCTTCAGCCTGGCCCGTAGTTTTTTTAAAGCAGGAGCACAATCTGTAATTTCGACGCTCTGGAAAGTGAATGATCAGTTTACCAGTAAACAGGTAGCCCTGATTTATTCAAATTTATTATTGGGTATGTCCAAAGACGATGCGATCCGCGATATGCAATTGCATTATATCCGGGCAGATGATTCCAATGGGGCAAACGCGATGCCATACTATTGGGCTGCCTATCAATGCCAGGGCGATCTAAGGCCCGTCGTGGGACTCAGGCAAAAAGACTACTTATGGATGTATGCAGTCAGCATCTCTATTTTGATGGGCTTATGGTATTATAAAAAAAGTCTTTTAAGATTTTTTAGATAATCATGGGTCAGCTCAATCCCAATCCAGTAATGAACGATCAGCATGTATTTTTCGAGGATTCAGGATATTTAGTTTGTCTCCATCCATTACCCTGCTATATTTTTCTAAATACGCCATCGCCATCTTCCGTGAATTAAAATTTTCCAGAGCTGTTTCATGGCATAGAACAGAATCAAATGCTTGTATGTTTTCCAGGGCTTGAAGCAATTCTGATTTATGTATAGATAAAAATCCAATTTGCTTATTTACCAGTTCAGGTAATGAGCCATATGGCGTACCTACCACCGGACATCCATAATATAGGCTTTCAATGATGGCAAGACCAAACGGTTCATGCCATCGCACCGGAAATATCAAACCTTTGGAATGATTTAATAATTTATCTTTCGTCTTTGCTCCTACTTTTCTGATAAAACCCACCCTGGAGGTAAATGTAAACCTCCATCCCATATTCAAATTAAACCGTACTCCTCCCAAGACTTTCAATTTCTCAAACCTTGTGAGTTGAATGAGATCGATGGCACCCTGTACATTTTTTATTCGCCAGGCTGCATTGCCCAAAAAATGAAAATATTCTCTTTTGGCGTTTTTGGCAAAGGGTGAATAATCATTCCAATCCAATCCATTGTATACAAAACTAGTGGATCCAAATCGTTGCGCATGGTTTTGAGATACGAAAATCGTATTGATATTCAATGGAGCCATGGTATCATCGCCATTACCATGCATCGTGACCACATAAGGTTGGTTGATTCGATCCATATGTTCCCAAGTTGTGTGAAAATGAATTAAATCAATATCCACAGGTATTTGTTGATCGATCGGCCTGGCATTATCCAGTGGGATGATCCTGGCAAAATCACAAGTAGAGCCTTTTTTTACAAGATAACTGACTTCATGACCGAGCTTGACCAATTCCTTGCCCAGGTACCAAATGACCCTTTCTGTGCCACCATAATAATGCACAGGTATGATGGTGTCATTGGCGATTAAGATTTTCATTTGATAAATTATAAAAATAAGGTTAGCAATATATAGAAAATCGCTTTAGCAATATCCATGCTGAATGAGAGATGTCACATGCTCAAAATGGATTGTCAAGCAAAGTTTTAGCCTTGAATATGAAACATTGAGCATGGATGATTGAGCATTATTAAATATTCAATGAACGATGCTCCCTAACAGATGATACAGCTTATTTTTCATATCGAATCCATTATCTTTGTTCCTCACTTTTATAGACTAAGACAGAATGGGTGTAGATGTTTTATTGGGCTTACAATGGGGAGACGAAGGCAAAGGGAAAATCATAGACAGGCTTTGTAACGATTATCAGATCGTATGCAGATTTCAAGGAGGTCCAAATGCGGGCCATACATTATATATCGGAGATCGTAAGGTGGTACTGCATACGATCCCCTCAGCCATTTTTCACGAAGGCATCATCAATCTGATCGGCAATGGCGTCGTACTCGATCCGGTGATCTTTAAAAAGGAAATTGATAATATATCAGACTTGCAGGTAGATCTTAAGAGTAAACTATATATTGCACGCAAGGCACATCTGATCTTACCCACTCACCAATTACTTGACAAAGCGTCTGAATTATCCAAGGGATTGCAAAAAATTGGTTCTACCCTAAAAGGCATCGGACCCACCTATATGGACAAAACGGGTCGCAATGGTCTGCGGATCGGTGATCTCGACAGTCGCGATTTTGATCAAAAGTATAAAACGCTGAAAGAAAAACACCTTCATCATCTGTCCAGACTGTATTCAGAAATAAATCTCTTAGATGAATATAATCTCGAACAAGCAGAAGAACATTGGTTTAACAGTCTTGATCTGCTTCGTTCATTTAAAAAAGTAGATTCAGAATATTTTATCGATGCGTCCCTGACTCAAGGTAAACGCATACTCGCAGAAGGAGCCCAGGGTTCCATGCTTGATGTGGATTTTGGTACCTATCCTTATGTCACTTCATCTAATACGATCTCGGCCGGAGTATGTACCGGTATTGGGGTAGCACCCAATCGCATAGGTAAAATCATGGGTGTGACCAAAGCATATTGTACACGGGTCGGAAGTGGACCATTTCCTACAGAGTTACATGATGATACCGGAGAACGGTTGCGCAAAGCCGGTGCAGAGTTTGGCTCTACGACCGGTAGACCTCGTCGCTGCGGCTGGATCGATCTTGTGCAATTGCGTTATTCGATCATGATCAATGGTGTCGATTCACTCATCATGACCAAGATCGACGTGATGAACGATTTTGAAACAATCCGTGCTTGCAACAGTTATGCGGATGCAAGCAATAATAAAATCAATAATATTCCATTTGACCTGGATCAATCTCCGCTAAGTCCGGTATTCGATTCTTACCCGGGATGGCAATCCTCCCTCGCATCTGCTAAATCATTTGATCAATTACCATCCGCTGCAAAATCTTATATAACCACGCTCGAAAGTCAATTGGGTAAAAAATTTATGATGATATCGATCGGGGTGGGAAGAGATGAGGTGATTGAGAAATGATCGCTAAAATCAGGAAAGTACAATTCTGTAAATAGACTTCATGGTGTTTCCGTCTGGGCCCATACAACGGAAATTGAATGAACTTGATTCATTTATTATTTCCAATGAATTGGCCAAAAGTATAGCGCATCGAGTTCATTTTTTTTGATAATTCCATTGTCACGCTTCGCTTCATGAATTTTTTATTTCGTCCTCAAGGGGTTGCTATTTCAGATAAAAGCCATACCATAAGTTGGATATCACTCAAACCGGTTTTTCGCATGTCCTTTCAATTGAAGAAAGTTTGCTTAGTTCTTTCAATTACAAAGAAATTCTGTAGGAGAATCGCCTTTAGCATGGACACCACCTTCAAATAATATTTACATCGTAAACTAAATGGGAAACAGAGAGATTAGTTCGCACAAGATTTATTGTTATTAATTCAATAAATTACAATTTTTTTTAATATGTTTGCCTGTTAGAAAACTACATTTATTTCAGGCAGATGGCTAAGAAAAAAAATCCCCCGATCATACCTGTACCACAAGGCGCAGAAGGGATCAAGATCACCTCACTCACGAGTATGTATGAGTCATACTTTCTCGACTATGCGTCGTATGTAATCCTGGAACGTGCAGTCCCGGCAGTAGAAGATGGTCTCAAACCTGTGCAACGACGCATCCTGCATTCACTCTGGGAGATCGATGATGGTCGATACAATAAAGTCGCCAATGTCATCGGGCATACGATGCAATATCATCCCCATGGAGATATGGCGATCAAAGATGCAATGGTCAATCTCGGTCAGATGGAATTACTCATCGATACACAGGGTAACTGGGGAGATTACCGTACCGGAGCAGCATCGGCAGCACCTCGTTATATCGAAGCACGGCTGACTAAGTTTGCACATGAAGTACTCTTCAATCCTAAGACCACGAGTTGGCTGATGTCGTACGACGGACGTCGCAAAGAGCCGGTGACACTTCCGGCAAAGTACCCGATCTTATTAGCCCAGGGTGTCGAAGGGATCGCCGTCGGACTATCGACCAAGATATTGCCACATAATTTTAATGAGATCATCGACGCCGCTATAAAATATCTCGATGGCAAGCGATTTAAACTCTATCCGGATTTCATGACTGCCGGCAGCATCGATGTAAGTGAATACAACGATGGGCAACGAGGAGGTAAAATAAAAGTCAGGGCAAAGATCGAGGCGGTCGATAAAAAGAATCTCATCATTACCGAGATACCGTTTGGCACCACCACCTCTTCCCTGATCGAATCAATCCTCAAAGCAAATGAAAAAGGTAAGATCAAAATAAAGAAAGTCACAGACAATACGGCAGAGCATGTAGAGATCGTCATCGAATTGCAGCCGGGAGTATCACCGGATGTGACCATCGACGCGCTGTATGCATTTACGGATTGTCAAAATTCGATATCACCCAATGCCTGCGTAATCGTGGATAAAAAACCACAGTTCTTAGGTGTATCGGATCTACTTAAAGCAAGTGTAGATCATACGAAAGAACTTCTTCGACAGGAACTCGAGATCAGAAAAGGCGAACTCAACGAACTATGGCATCATGCTAACCTGGAAAAGATCTTCATCGAAAATCGGATCTACCGCGAAATCGAAGAATGCGAATCTTTTGAAGAAGTCGTAGAGACCATTCACAAAGAACTTAAAAAATATGTCGCAACGCCAAGCGATAAAGGCGGTGCAAAAGATAAACGACTCAAACTGTTCCGTGAGATCACGGACGAAGATGTACATAAACTTACCGAGATCAAAATCAAGCGCATCTCCAGGTACAATACATTTAAAGCCGACGAACTCATCGCTGAAACTGAGAAAGAACTCGAACAAATCCATTACGATCTTAAACATCTCGTAGAGTACACCATCAAATGGTATGAGCATCTTCGTACTAAATACGGTGAAGGTCGCGATCGCAAGACCATCATCTCGGAATTTGAAAATATACAAGCTCACGCGGTCGTAGCCAATAATACCAAACTCTATGTAGATGAAAAAGAGGGATTCATCGGATGGGCTTTGAAAAAAGATGAAGCAACTTTTGTATGTGAATGTTCTGATATCGATGATGTGGTGGCATTTCGGAAAGATGGTAAGATGCAATTATCCCGCATCGGTGATAAAGTGTTTATGGGTAAAGACATCAAGTATGTCAATGTGCATAAGAAAAACGATGACCGCACTGTATTCAATGTAATCTATTCCGATGGTAAGACGGGCAAAGCGTTTGCCAAGCGATTCCAGATCGGTGGTTTCACGCGTGATAAAGAATATCCTGTTGCGACAGACCACAAAGATTCCAGGTTAATCTATGTAAGTGCTAATCCCAACGGGGAATCTGAATTGGTCAGTGTGCAACTATCTCAAGGATGTAAAGCGCACAAAAAGCAATTCGATTTTGATTTTGCCACGGTCGGTATATCCGGTAAAACATCCAAAGGTATTACGGTGACCAAGTGGCCCGTGCGCAGAGTTGATCTTTTGGAAAAAGGAAAATCATCACTTGGATCCCAGGCGATCTGGCTCGATGATGCTACCGGTAGATTGAATACCGAAGAACGTGGTAAACTGATCGGTGAATTTGATACCGGTGAATACATTCTATCACTTTGGAATGACGGTTCCTATTTGCTCAGTCCGGTCGAGATGAGCCTTCGATTCAATATGGAAGACCTGATCTGGATCGGTAAATTCAACCCTAAGTCCGCAATAGCTGCCGTGTACTATGATGGCGAAAAAGGATGGACTATGGTAAAACGATTTATCATCGAAACGACCACGACCGGCAATCGATACAAATTTATTACCGAACACAAAGATTCCAAATTATTGTATGCACATAGCGGTGATGGGCCAATGATCGAATATAGCTGGAAATCAAAGAATCAAAAGTTTACAAAAGAATTCAGTGCTGAAGAATTTATCGATGTCAAAGGCTGGAAAGCACTTGGCAATCGTTTAAGCGAATACAAACTCGCATCGATCAAAGCTAAAGAAGAAGATGACGGGAAACAAGGAGAAATCGAGTTTGAGATTGTGGGGCCGAAGAAATAAAACCTTGTGTTAATTAGCCCTAAATCTCCATTTTGGTAAACATGATGCGATCTTTTAATTCTTAGCAAGACAAATCCGTTATCAATAAGAATGTTAATTAGGTGTTTTGGTGATGTATTCATTGCCTGATTTGACTATGCGACTAATTCAATTGAATGATAATTGAAGACTTATCGTTAGGTATTTCATCACCCGTATCTTTTAATGATTATATGTAGAGCTCAATAGCCTCTTTAGCCATTTCTACCGCTTCTTCAAAAGTATCACCTTCGGTAATACAACCCGGTAATGATGGCACTGTAACTACATAGCCACCTTCAGGTGCAGGATGCAGAATAATACGATATTATAAATCCATTTAGTAAAATTATAAATTTTAAGCACCAATTTCAATATTTCAAGGGACTTCTGTGCCTGATGAATTTTTAAAAAAGGGATTTTTATGCTTAATTATCTTTAAATTTGAGAGAAACAAACCTTCAATATCATGAAACAAATCTTTTTAGTTCTATCACTGATAACGGGTTTATTGGTCCGCTCACAATCCTCCATCGATGGCTATATTAAAGAAGCACAAACCTTCCTCACTCAGAAAAATTATAAACAAGCTCAGTTAAGCCTGCAGGATGCAATGAATGAAATCAATAATTTACTGGCTAAACAAATCGCCGAAGCCATACCTTCTCAGATCGGAGACCTAAAATCTGTCGGCGAACCCGAGATAACCAATGCAACGATGATGGGTGCCGGAATGCAAATCATGAAAACATATAAAAATGCCGCCAAACCGGAAGTATCTGCCGAAATTACCATACTCTCGAATCCATCGGTCATTGCAGGATTGACGATGTTTATTAATAATCCTTCCCTGATGGGACAAGGTCAAAAATCCATTAGAATTGGTGCCCGTAGAGCAATTGCAAAAACGGAAATGGAAGATCGCACCGACGATAAAGGCATTACCAAGCAGGTCAGAGTCACGGAAATACAAATACCCCTCAGTCAAACAATGGTAACCGTAAAATCAATCGGTCTTGCAAACGAGCAGGAAGAGCAGGCTTTTGTATCCAAAATTGATCTTGATAAACTAAAAACTTTATTGGGCGAATAAGAAAGATCCGGTCGTTCCTTCATTTGTCAGCTTGCCTAATTTGCCTTACTTTAGTATCAAATTTTATCTAAACAAAATCAACAAAACATGAATAGTCGTCTCACTCCACTGTCTCGATTACTGATCGTACTCGTCATACTGGCTGCGCTTTTCTTCTTAATTAAAAAATTTGTTCCATCGATTGGTTCTAAATTAACCCTACCCTCCACCAGTACAAATGCAAATTCTGGTAATACCCCTGCCACTTCAGATCCTTCTGAAATCAAACTCAAAACAGATCCTTCCAATGCTTCCGGAAATAAAGCAAATGGTACGAATGCTTCATCAGGCCCGGTATCAAAATCACATTTTGATTATACATCCCCCGCGCCTGTCGGCGGTAAACTAAAAGGTGTCGTGGAACTTGGTTCGACCGGATTCAATTCATTTATTATCACAGTCGACCGGAATAAAAATTGGAAACTGGAGAAAGCTGATTTTGGAACCAGCCTAGTGTATGAAAAACTTGCCACAGATCAGGATATCAGAGATGGCTTGAAAAAATACATCGCTGATATGCTGCAATACGGTGTAAGCTCTAAAGACATCCACTTTGTTATCAGTTCCGGTGCACAGAAAGTCGACATTACTGCCAAGATCATGTCTTATTTGAAAAATATGGGTTATGTAACCAACCCGGTGACGGCTACCCGTGAAGGTCAATTGGGCTTTGAATGTGCTATGCCGCAAGGATACAATAACGATGCCTTTGTGGTGGATATCGGTTCTGCGAATACCAAAATCTCATGGAAAGAAAATGGGGCCATCAAATCACTCGAATCTCCTGGATCCAAATATTTCCAAAATAATCTAACCGATGAACAGGTTTACGCTACCACCAAAGCAAATGCTTCCCAGGTACCATCAAGTTTACACAAGACCTGCTTTATCATTGGTGGTACACCATTTGATTTGGCCAAACAGGTGAGAGTCGGAAAAGAAAGATTTACTGTACTGGCAGGTCCAGGTGATTATACAGCCAAAGATGCAAAGACAAAGTCGGGTCTGAATATCTATAAGGCGATCGCAGATGCTACCGATTGTCAACAGTTTGTGTTTGACTGGGATGCTAATTTTACTATCGGATTTTTACTGGGATTACCCTATTAGTATTTGCGATGGATGCGCAGCATCCTGCGGACGATGTATTGACAAAACAGTTATTGACGATGTTGGCCAATACGAGCGTAAATTGTAACATCGTAAATAATTCGTAATTCGTAAATCGTATATAAATTCTGATTACTCTAAATGAAGAAGTTTGTCAATCATCTTACTTTCTGGGTATTGCTTGCCATCGGATTAGGAATCCTGATGGGTCATTATTGGCCCGAAATAGCATTGAAACCAGTTTTGGCTCAGGAATGGAAAACAAACTTTTTAGGACAAGAGCTTAAAGCAGGTAAGACATTATCAGAGTTTTTAGGCGGTGCTTTTATTTCAATAGTCAAACTTTTTATACTACCCATTATTTATCTGACTATTACCGTGGGCATTGTCAATATGGGAGATCTAAAAAAAGTGGGTACCTTGGGGGGCAAGGCATTGCTATATTTTGAAATCGTCACGTCGGTTGCATTGATTATTGGCATTGTAGTGGCTAATATGATCAGACCGGGTGATGGCGTGATCCCCGCTGATCAGGCTGCAGATATCAGTAAATATACTCAACAAGCCGCATCGTTTAGCTGGATTAAATTTTTAAAAGAAAATGCCACAATCCAGGTTTTGTTATTAGCGATCATATCCGGAGTCATTTTAAGCAAAATCGAAAATAACAAATTTGTTTTCGATCGATTAAACAATGCATCTCATGTTTTATTTACATGGCTAAAATGGGTGATGTATTTAGCTCCTATCGGGGCCTTTGGTGGCATGGCCTTCACGATAGGTAAATATGGTATCAAGGCATTGATCCCCCTTGGGAAATTAATGCTGACGGTGTATTGCACGATGGGCTTGTTTGTATTTGTGGTATTATGGTATATTCTGAAGTCCTATCGCATCAGCTTACTCCGGTTTTTAAATTATATAAAAGAAGAATTACTGATTGTATTGGGTACATCCTCTTCCGAAGCCGGATTACCTACCCTGATGAAAAAACTTGAAAACATGGGTTGCGCCAAATCGGTCGTTGGCCTGGTAGTCCCGACCGGTTATTCATTTAACCTGGATGGGACCACGATCTATCTTTCCATGGCAGTAATTTTTTTAGCCCAGGTGTACCAGGTACATCTTTCCTGGCAACAGATATTTACAATCATTGGAGTCTTGATGATTACATCCAAAGGAGCCGCAGGAGTCACCGGATCCGGATTTGTAGTCCTGGCTTCTACTCTTACTGCAGTGAAAGCAATACCGATTGAAGGACTTGCCTTATTATTAGGTGTGGACCGGTTTATGTCAGAAGCCAGAGCTATTACCAATATCATAGGGAATGGCGTTGCTACTATCTGGCTTGCCAATAACGAAAAAGAATTTGACAGAAGTAAATGGGAGACCATACTTGCTAAGTAATTTTTAAAACCAGATGAGAAGAAGCCATCATGCTTTGCTTCGCTTTTCAAATGAAATAAACTTACTTTTGCCTTCCCTATTTGATTTCAATGCAATTAAAAAAAATCATATCGCTGATCAGTCAATCGATGCGCGGTGAAGAAACCGATTATACATCGGGTAGTATGCGTCGAGCCATCATTTTATTGGCTATTCCTATGATCCTGGAACTCAGTCTCGAAAGCATCTTCGCGGTCGTCGATATGTTTTTTGTAGGCAAACTTGGGTCGAGTGCGATCGCGACGGTTGCCTTGACAGAGGCAGTGATTACATTGATCTATTCTGTTGCGATAGGTTTGAGTACGGCTGCTACCGCTATGGTGGCCCGTCGAGTCGGTGAAAAACACATCGACGGTGCTAATCACGCCGGCATGCAGGCGATTTTAATTTGTATCATCTTAGCATTGATCATTAGTGTATTCGGAATTGTATTTGCAAAGCAAATTCTTACCATTATGGGTGCACAACAGGATGTGATCGTGCATGGGTATCGTTTTACCCAAATCATGTTTATGGGCAGTACTTCCATCATTCTTTTATTTTTAATCAATGGTATATTTCGAGGAGCCGGGGATGCCGTGATTGCGATGCGTAGTCTTTGGATCGCAAGCGGTGTCAATATTGTTTTGTGTCCGATATTGATTTATGGTCTTGGATCATTTAATGGATTTGGATTGATCGGTGCAGCCATGGCCACCACGATCGGCCGTACGAGTGGTGTATTGTATCAAATGATTCATTTAATAAGAGGTAAGGGGATCATCAAGCTTGTTGCGGAAAAACTCAAGCCCGATTTTGAAGTGATCAAAGGATTGATACAACTTGCCTGGCCTGCGACTTTTCAGTTTATTATACAAAGTGGCAGTTGGATTATATTGGCAAGGTTGGTTGCACAAACCGGAGGTACCGATGCCAGCGCCGGATATCAAATCGCGATTCGTAATATCATTTTTTTTATTTTGCCTGCCTGGGGTCTTAGCAATGCAGCCGCCACCTTAGTGGGACAAAACCTGGGAGCCAATCAACCCGATCGTGCCGAACAATCGGTACTTATGACATCCAGGTATAATGCCTATTTCATGGCTTTTGTTACCTTATTATTTGTTGTATTCCCCTCCCCGATTATTCATATTTTTTCTGATCACCCGATCGTAGTGGATACTGGTGTCCATGCGTTGAGGATCGTCGGTGCCGGATATATATTTTATGGTATCGGTATGGTGATGATGAATGCATTTAATGGTGCCGGTGATACGAAGACCCCTACCTGGGTCAACTTCCTGGGCTTTTGGTGCTTCCAGGTACCACTGGCATATGTTTTGGTCAATCTGTTTCATATGGGAGTCATTGGCGTATTTATTGCAATACCCGCAGCCGAAGTAGGGATCGCACTTGCGTTATATATCTTATTTAAAAAGGGCAGCTGGAAGAAAGTAAAAGTATAATCATATTTTATTTTTTGCTTACACATCAGGATGTCAGGCACTCTTGCCAACTAAATCATCGGAAAAAGGCTGATGCCCCAGATCACTCAATCAAACAAGAGATTTAGTGTATCGAACAGGTTATTGTTGTCGTCAAATTTCACGAATCTCGAAAAGAATAGATTTAAAGTGAGATAGCTAAGTCCTGATATCGCACATACCACGCTGGATACAGATCTTAATGAGCGTTAGCGGTATGAGTAAAGATTATTAAGTCCAGAACTCAGTACAAATAGTGTCCAAAACAAAAATATCCTCAATAGAATTCAAAAAATAATTTCAACTCTTTATAAAACTTGTATTGAAATGACATTTATTCACCGTATCATCACCTACTACATTCAATGAACTTGAAATGACGCTGAAAGTGCCTTTTTCACAGGGATCTCCTTGAATGCAAGTTGTGAGTGTGGATCCGGAGACAGTGTATGTTCCATTTTCCGAAAGGGACTGTGCCTGCCCTCCTGTGGGTGTGATCCTGGTCAAAACCGAATACTTGCCATCTTTGGTAAATGATATAGTAATGCAGGTTGTATTCCCGGACCGCGCATCCGTATAACAACCATCTGTATAGGTAAAGCTATGGTTGTCAGCAGGATCAGCACAATTGGTTTGGATTCCTTTCTGTATTTTCCACACACCCACTAAATCATCCACCTGAGTACCCGGCGAGGTTAAGCTTTTGTTGCAACTCAATAATATTAAGTTCAATATCAATGGATAAAAAATACTACTCATATTGTTGCTTTTTTAAATTCAAATAAAAGATAGTCCAATATATTCTATTTAAGAGATAACACTAAATTCTTAAGGTTCCTTAATACTTACGTAGTTTGATGATGTTAGGTCCCCATACCCATCTAAAAATTATAAGATTTATTAATGATTAACGGATTGTTCCCATATAAGATTATCCCGGATGCAATTTTTCGATAGCTGGCGTTGCTTTTAACAGATATTTTACCTGGTGGTTGCTGATATCCCATTCACTGGATAAAATGAGCAAATCAATAGGTGCTCCCGGAGCATTCCAAAATGGGGGATTGATTTATGAACGATAGGACGATACATTTGAACAAAATTTATTTAGTATGAACAAGCTTATCGCGATTTGGTCAGTTTTAATATTGGCAAATAGCAAATTATGGACTCAGGTATTAAGTCCAACCGCGAGGTTCAGCCAGGAAATCATCGAAAGCATCAATGCATCCTCTACGATTCACCATAAAGGTTCGGGCATCCAGAGAATTACTCTTATCAATCAAACCGATCTGACGCTGGACATTAAATGTAATTTCAATGGGTATAAAGACAGAAAATATGAGATCAAGGCATATGCTCTAGATCGCAACAAACATGAAATGTCTCAAATTAGCTGCCCTTTTGAATTAATCCCTGCCAAAGAAGACACGGTCGTGCTCAAAATGAATGCTCACAAACTTATCAAATCCAGAAATAAAGTCTTGATTTCAGAATTCATCCGGATCACGATCACTTCCAATACGGCACAAAGTCTGTACGATACATCCGATCAGATACGGGATGATGTGTATTTGTTTACGATACGGAAAATGTGGGTAGCTAAATGAGTTACTTAGCTCACCAAATGACTTTCAATCCTTTTACTTTTCTAAGATTTTTATCAGCAGTTACCAAACTGGCTTTATTACTCAATGCAGTGGATGTTATGATCCTGTCAGCAGGATCACTATTGATTTCGTTTGCAAATTCGGAAACGATTTGACTGATGTGACCATTTATTGAAAGAATTTGATAATTCCTTAAATGCAATCCTTGATTAATAAAATTTTCAACTGTAGTATTTAATTTAATTTTTTCTTTTCCTACCAGCATGCCTATTTCCCAAAATGAAATATCACAGATAAATAATTCTTGCTCCGATTCATGATAATCAAGTGCTTTTAAAGCAGATGTACTGATTTTAGATTTTTCTAAAATTTCCCATACAAATACATGAGTGTCTATGATGATCATCTTTTTTTCTTAGGTTGAAGATTATTCCAATCTAGTAAAATTTCATCATCGGAAACAGTTGGACTTACGATATCGCCTAAAATTTTCGAACCCAGTCTTATTTTTTCAATTTCCTTCAATACTTCTTTGTTTGGCTTTTCCTTTGGAGGATTGATTTCAGCTATTGTACTGCCATGATCCGTAATCGATATCGTATTGCCACGTTTTACTTTTTGCAATACGGCTCGGAGATTGGCTCTTAATTCCGTAATGGAGATTTGATCTTTCATAAAGCAAACGTACAGAGTTTCTGTACAGATTTAAATTAAAATTCATTAAAATACGATGTTAAAAACTATTCTGAGCTTTGCATTTTCTATATACATTGAGATAAATAACCTTATTTATACTTTGACATTTGCTAAATGAAATAAAATATTATCGCATGAATTTTATTGCTTAAATTTTTAACATGTTACTATTTAAAATACAGAAATTCTAATCGCATTAGGAATTATATAATTATTTAAAAGAGCCTCGCTAACTCCCAATTCTCTAAATATATTAGCTTTATTGGAAACGTTATTACTCTATACCTTCTCCACCGCCAGGCCCACAACCAACCCCTCTACCAATTCCTCTTTATCACCCAGCATACTGGCTTCATAACTTATCTGGTCTGCCAATACTTCATTTTTAATATAATCACCATACAAGAGCACTGCGGGTTTGACACCTTCATTTTCCTCAATAAATAAATTGATCCTGTCGGTTACATTCAGATCAGATGATTTGCGAAGATTCTGTACCCGATTGACGATCTCTCGTGCGATGCCTTCTGCGATAAGGGTATCATCGAGCTTAGTATCCAGGGCTACGGTCAATGCCCCATCATTCGCTACAAACCACCCCGGAAGATCTTCTGATGAAATCTCCACATCTTCCAATGTAATCGGATGATTATTACCGGCAATCTCCAGTATATATTGATTCGTTTTTTCCAATGTGCGGATCTGATCTTGTGACAAAGCAGCAATCCTCTCTGCTGCAGCTTTCATATCTTTGCCAAGTCGCTTACCCAGGGTTTTAAAATTTGCTTTGATCTTTTTGTTGATCAGTCCACTGGTATCGGTAATGTATTCAAGAGATTTGACATTGACTTCTGAAAGAATCAGATCCTTGACTTGATCCACTTGGGATTGAAACTCCGGATCGAGTATAGGTAATAATATTCTTGATAAAGGTTGTCTCACTCTGAGTTTCTCTCGCTTACGTAGCGAAAGCACGAGTGAACTAATACGTTGTGCATAATCCATTCTTTGCTCAAGAGAAGTATCGATCTTGGTTTTATCAGGCTCGGGTATCAATGCAAGATGCACCGATGGATGTGATTCTTGCCGGGTAACCTCATTGAGATTGGTGTATAACCAGTCTGCAAAGAACGGTGCGACTGGAGCCATAAGTTTACTGATCGTAAGCAGACATTCATATAAGGTCTGATAAGCAGCGATCTTGTCATCGGAATGAGAACCATCCGCATTGAGTGATGGCTTCCAGAATCTGCGTCGACAGAGCCGCACATACCAATTAGATAATTTTTCGTCTACAAAGTTTTCGATGAGACGAGTAGCTACCGTGGGCTCGTATTCGGTATACGCTCGATCGACTTCGGCAATCATTGTATGCAAAGTGGAAAGAATCCATCGATCAATCTCGGGACGATCTGATATGGGTATCATTTTTTCACGATGATAAAACTTGTCGATATTAGCATACAAAGCAAAGAAAGAATAAGTATTGTACAGCGTACCAAAAAACTTACGCTTGGTTTCCTCCAATCCTTCCATATCAAACTTGAGATTCTCCCAGGGATTGGCATTGGAGATCATATACCATCGGGTCGCATCAGCACCCTGACGATCGAGTGTATCAAATGGATCGACCGCATTCCCGAGTCGCTTAGACATTTTCTGCCCGTTTTTATCGAGTACCAGACCATTGCTCACGACATTTTTATAAGCAACACTATCATAACACATTACTGCAATGGCATGCAAGGTAAAAAACCATCCCCGTGTCTGATCCACGCCTTCTGCGATATAATCAGCGGGATAACTTGTTTTAAACTTATCCTTATTTTCAAATGGATAATGCCACTGTGCGTAGGGCATGCTGCCACTGTCAAACCAAACATCGATGAGATCGAGTTCGCGTTTCATAGGTTTACCATCCGGAGATACTAATGTGATTTGGTCGATATAGGGTCGATGTAAGTCAGCCGGTATCGTTTGAGATAAGCCCAATGTTTTATTGGCTTTATCCATTTCTGTTTGCAATTGATCCAATGATCCGATGCAGATCTCATATTGATTATCTTCTGTGCGCCAGATAGGCAACCCGATACCCCAATAGCGGGAGCGGGATAGATTCCAATCCTGTAAATTCTCTAACCAATTGCCAAAGCGGCCTGTTCCTGTCGATTCAGGCTTCCAATTGATGGTCTTATTCAACTCGACCATCCGATCTTTCAGCGCGGTCGATTTGATAAACCAAGAATCCAACGGATAATACAATACAGGTTTATCTGTGCGCCAGCAATGAGGATAGTTATGCACATATTTCTGCACATTGAGCGCTTTATTATCTTGTTTGAGTTTTACGGCAATATCGACATCTACATTTTTGTAATGAGGATCGTCGGTATAATCTTTTACATATCGACCGGCAAACTCCCCGGCACCTTCTGTGAATTTACCTTGTTTATCAACCAGAGTCAGCGAACCAATGCCATTCGCCCTGGCGACTCTCATATCATCCGCGCCAAAAGATGGAGCTGTATGCACCACACCGGTACCATCTTCCGTCGTTACAAAATCACCTACTAATACTCTGAATGCATCACCATCTGTCGGTACACTTCCCGTAAGTAGTTGATGATAACGTATACCTTCCAGTTGAGAACCTTTAAATGCATCGGATTGAGACAGGATCTGCGCTTTATGCTTACCGCCTAACCAATTCGGAGCCAATACCGATGCCAATACGATTGACATGGGTTTGTCTGTATAGGGATTATTTGTTTTGACTTTGATATAGTCTATGTTTTTACCTACCGTCAATGCAGTATTGGAGGGCAAGGTCCATGGGGTCGTTGTCCAGGCAGCGATGCGTACATCTTCATTTTCATCTTCAAATAAAAATGAAGAGTTTTCATTATTTATTACTTCAAATAAAGCAACTACCGTCGTATCGGATACTTCTTTATAGGTCCCGGGCATATTCAATTCATGTGAACTCAATCCGGTGCCCGCTGCCGGAGAATAAGGTTGTATGGTATAACCTTTATACAATAATCCTTTATCGTATAGTATTTTCAATAGATTCCACACTGACTCGATATAATTGTTTTCATAAGTGATGTATGGATGATCGAGATCTACCCAATAGCCCATGCGGCGGGTGAGTTCGTCCCATTGATCTTTATATCGCAAGACCGTTTTACGACACGCAGCATTATATTCATCGATCGATATTTTATGGCCGATATCTTCTTTGGTGATGCCAAGTTCTTTCTCCACAGATAATTCGATCGGTAATCCATGTGTATCCCAGCCGCCTTTGCGCTCTACGAGTTGGCCTTTCATTGTATGGAACCGGCAAAAAATATCTTTGATCGCCCGC
>CALMKY010000730.1 GCA_937867195.1 uncultured Saprospiraceae bacterium
TCTCCGAGTAAATGCTTGGCAAAAAACTCAAGTCACTAGATTCGTTTCAGATGGATAATGCAGGTTAATTTTTTCCCTGATATTGTCCATGGTTTCCATGATTGCGAGGGTTTCAGCGTGAGGCATGAGTTTGCTCTCTTTCATTCCCTGTCGGATGCATTGATTGACCTCTATGGCTTCAAATTGATACCCGGCAGTTTTCATTACAAACAAAGGCAATTTACTATGTCGCCACAAAACCGCCAGTCGAGAACACCAAAAAGACGGAATCCAAATCATGCCCTGTGTGCCCAAGATCAGAGCGTTGTTTGGAATCCTGGTTGCATTTGGCTTATATTTTCCTGAGCAACAACTTATGCTGTTGTTTCCACCGATCCCGGTCAAAGCAAAATACATGGTCTTGTTTTGTATTGCGCTTGAATTATATTTTATCAAATCAGGTTCTCAGAGCAATGTAGCACACTTCGCTCATCTGGGAGGTGCTTTGTTTGGATTCCTGTTGGTATATTATTGGAGAATTACCGGAAAGTAACATGATGAGCATCTGGGACGATTTTAAATACAATCTGACGAAGAGTACCCGACTCAATCAAATCATACTGATCAATGTATCGGTATTCGTCGTTGTATTGATTTTACACATCGTGCTCAATATAGTCCAGGGTATGGATGGTAATGGATGGGGATATCTCACGAATGCACTTTCTTTGCATACCAACCTTACTTATCTCTTTACGCATCCCTGGATTATCCTCACTCATATGTTTTTACATTTGGGTATCTGGCATCTACTTTGGAACATGCTTACCTTCTATTGGTTTGGTAATATCGTAGGCGATTTATTAGGTGATCGTAAAGTATGGCCTATCTATCTGGTTTCCGGGCTTACCGGTATGGTATTGATACTTTTTTTTGCTAATGTATTTCAATACCCCGCTGCTGATTATACAGCCTTAGGTGCTTCAGCGGCGGTCATGGGATTTATAGCAGCTGCGACGATGATTGCACCGGATTATTTGTTTCATTTGGTACTGATTGGAGAGGTCAGACTTAAATATGTTGCCTTCTTTATATTTCTTATCGATTTATTGGGTATTGCCAATAGTTCTAACACGGGCGGTCATCTAGGTCATCTGGGAGGAGCTCTCGGGGGTGTGCTTTATATTTTATTTATCCGCCGCGGTTGGTCTATAGATGATTGGATGCCAAATAAAAAATCGCGGGCTAAAGTAATACCATTAAAAAAAGTATCTGCAGAAAACAGCGCAAGAGAAAAATCCAAATCTAAATCAGAGAATCCCAAAGTAAATTTATCACAATCTGAGATCGATCGGATTCTGGATAAGATTAATATGAAAGGATTCAATAGTTTGACCCAAGAAGAGAAGAATACATTGGATAAAATGAGAGATTGAAAAATTATATTATTCTGGATGCATTCGATTCAGGTCGTGGCAATCTAGAATTTATATCAAACCGGTTTATCAATACTAATCCCGGCCTCTTACCCACTTCGATGGAACCCAATGTATCATCAAAGCCCAAGGCCTTCGCTCCATTCATCGTAGCCCATTTAATTGCCATATTAAATGTGACCATCGATTGATATTTGAGGATGGTTTTGATTTCTTCCAAAATATCCAATTGCCAGTTAGAAGCAAGGCTATCAGTACCGATGCACATCCTTGCACCCGCATCCATCCAATATTGATATCGGGGTAACCGGTTTTCGATATACAGGTTAGCATTCGGACAGGTAACCCAATAAACATCCTGGTTCCATGCCTCGATGGCTTTGATATCTTCGGTCGTGCTCATGGTATTATGTACCAATAACGTTTTTTGATTGGACTTCATATGGGCCATTACGCGGTGAGAAGCCGGTTTGCCATCCGGTATAAACGAATCGAAGGATAGACCGAGTGCGGTGAAAAAATCGATCAGCTCTCCGGTTTTAGTTTTTACGAATTGATCTTCTGCGATCGTCTCCTGATGATGTATACTTTGAGATGTATTG
>CALMKY010000731.1 GCA_937867195.1 uncultured Saprospiraceae bacterium
GAGTACATGTCCCCACTGGGTTTGGCCGAAAGCTGCAGGATGACGTATCCGGTCCCGTATCGCTCCGCGCGCACACGCTCACGGAGCAATTCCAACAGAAAGGATTTGGATGCCATCAAACAAAATCTAAAAGATACCATCGTTCGGGCAGATCAATACGGGTTTTACGATTCCACGACCAAAGAAAAAGAAGCAGAAATCTTTTCTGAGTTGGATGATCTGCATACTGCTATTGACCGGTACGATTCATTGCGAACCACCAATAAAGCAGATTATTCAATCAGGTCGATCGAGCAATTTTATAACCTTAAAGCAAAATATTTACTCAGGACTTTAAGGGATAAATCAAGGAAATGGGGCAAAGATGTCATTGAAGAAGAAATGCAGACCATTGAAAACAGCTTGCTTTCACTGATTTCTTTTGGTAAGACTCCGGAGCGGTATAGTATCCTGGCAAGTGCATATAAAAAGCTTGGCAGTATACGAAATCTTTCAAGAGGTCTGTCCGATAGCATACCTTCTAAACTCAATTATCTTTCCAAAGCAAGGGAATATTATCTCAAAGCATACAAACACAAGGGTCTCACAAAATTATCAGGTCAGGTCTATCCATTATCCAATTTCCTTGCCTTACATGCTATTCTTGGCGGAGGTGCATCGTATGATCTGGATAAGAAAAAAGAACCCATCAAATCATTTTTAGATAAAAAAATAAAAGATCTGCAAGGATCTTTTACCAGGCATAAAGAATTTTGGGACGATATCAGCCTCATCAATTTATTGCAAGCTAAGCTATATTATACCCCCATCAGTCAACTCAAAAATGCTACGAATGCCATTTTAGTTCTTTACGAAAGCACACAGAAAGAAGGTGGCTTCACACCTAAAAATCTACAAACCGAGATAGAGCAAGCCGAGTTTATGCTTGATTTTCAGTCAAAGAATGAAAGTAAAGATTGGAATGATGCATTTAAAGAGAATATCAATAAGGTGAAGTCTACACTGGAAGGATATCGGGTTTGAAGTTACACGGATAAAAATTAAATTTAAAGGTAATAGTTATTTAAAAATAAATCCATTTTATCATGAAAATAAAAACTTATACCATATTCGTATTAATTTATTGCGCAGGCTTTATGGTCAGCGCTCAAAATACTAAAGTAATTCACATACCACCAAATTACAGAGTGGAAGAAACGGCACATCCTAAAGAAACTAAGGTTGAAAATCGAACCGAGATCAAAAAGTATGAAGAAAAAAAGGTCATACTACACACCAATTACAATCTTGAAGCATTAAATTTTAGATATGAATCGTTTTTAGATACTTTAAACATTTATCGATATGCAAACAATAAAA
>CALMKY010000732.1 GCA_937867195.1 uncultured Saprospiraceae bacterium
GACCTTTCCTTACGATTGGCATTCTTTTGTCAATTTTTTAGACAGAGAAGGGTTTTGTAATGAAATAATAATAAATTGCTTACAACCAGATCAATTGTGTGCATTCAGAAAGGCTTCTTTCCATGTATGCCCTGGTTTACCATACAAGTAGGTGCTTGTCGGACGTTTAAAAAAGTTTGAACCATATTAAGCAATCGCCTGGATTTTTCGTGCTCCTACTGCTTCACAATCCTTAATTTTATCCCATAAAAGCCCACACTCATCTAAATAATTCTTATGCAGGTCAATAGAGATTTAATTTTAAAGCTTGAATCATTGTCACAGCTTGAGCTTTCAGAAGGTGAACGCGAACTGATGCAACATGACCTCCAAAATATCATAGATATGGTGGATCGACTCAATGAAATCAATACAGATGGCCTCGAGCCATTGGTGCATTTGGGTACGGATCAATCTCAGTTGCGTGAAGATGCTGTTGGGGATCAACTGAATAGAAATGATGCCCTTGACAATGCTTCTGTGAAAGATGAAAAATATTTTTTAGTGCCTAAAGTGATAGAAAAATGAGTGCATTGATCGATATCAAAGGATTGACCAAGACCTATATCATGGGTCTCGACACTGTGAGAGCTCTTAAAGGAGTCGATCTGCAGATTTATAAAAACGAATATACCGCATTGATGGGACCGTCCGGGAGTGGAAAATCGACGTTGATGAATCTTCTGGGGTGCCTCGATAGCCCCAGCAGTGGCTCTTATCTTTTGAATGGCCATGATGTCAGCCATATGAATGATGCTGAATTGGCCGAGATCCGTAATAAAGAAATTGGATTTGTGTTTCAGACATTTAATTTACTACCAAGATTGACGGCATTAGAAAATGTGGCATTGCCATTGATCTATGCAGGTATGAGCAAACCTCAGCGCATCGAAAGAGCAGAATATGTACTCGAAATCGTAGGTCTTAAAGATCGAATGACGCACAAACCCAATGAACTTTCCGGTGGTCAGAGGCAACGTGTAGCTGTGGCCAGAGCACTGGTGAATAACCCGAGTATTATTCTTGCCGATGAACCGACAGGAAACCTGGACTCCAAAACATCGGATGAGATCATGAAGATATTCGAAGATATCCATTCACGGGGAAACACGATTATATTGGTCACCCACGAACCAGATGTTTCTTTACATGCTCATAGAATTGTGAGATTAAAAGACGGTATGATAGAAAGTGACACCATCAACCATCATGTAGTAAAGTATGGTAATCTTTCAGTTGCTGCCAGCACGAAATAAGGTGTGCTCCATGCGTACGTTCTATTAAAACTTTTGGTTGCGGCTTTAACATCCTCCGGGGTTATTTGTGTAAGACTTCATTGATAAAATAACCAAACAAGGATGGTTTTAAAATGATGGTTATTAAAAATCCAAATACTGCTCCCCAAAAATGAGCCCTATGATCAATAATGCCTTTCCCTTGTCGGGCTGCATACGATGAGTATATTAAATATAAAACCGTAGCTATTATGCCGGGAATCGGTATTATATAAAACAATAAAAACTTTTGCCAAGGGTAGAATATGACAAATGCAAACATGACTGCTGAGACGGCTCCGGAAGCTCCGACACTGGCAAAGGATGGATTTTCCTTATTTGCAAAATAAGTCATCAGGTTGGCTAAGCATCCTGACAATAAATACATCAATAAATAAAATATTCTTCCCTGGACATTACCGAAAACATCCATATAGGTGTATTCTACCTGGGTACCGAATCCGTACAATGCATACATATTGAATAATAAATGAGCGATATCGCCATGTACAAAAGTCCCAGTAAGCATACGAACCCATTCGTGTCGATGGCTTTCTATATAGGGATAGTGTTTGAGTTTGTCCAGCATGGCATGATTGCTGAAGGCCTGCCATGAGATCAATGCATTGAGGGCAATAAGTGCAATTGTTACGGTCATCGCTTTTTTGGATTAGTCGTGATGATAAGATTCGTTTCGCAAGATAGTGCCTGCCCGATAAACTTGCTCCAGGATAATCAATCTGACCATATCGTGCGAAAAGGTCATTTGTGAAAGCGAGATTTTTTCATTTGCCCGGGCGTAGACATTTTCATGAAAACCAAAAGCTCCACCGATGAGCAAAATCACCTTTTTTCTCGATAGCGACAACCATCGCTCCATTACTTTTGAAAACGTTTTCGAATCTAACATTTTGCCTTTCTCAT
>CALMKY010000733.1 GCA_937867195.1 uncultured Saprospiraceae bacterium
TGCATCCCGATAAAATACCGATTTCACCCCTTCATCCGTCGTACCATTACAGTTATTGTCTAATCCATCACAGATTTCACTGGCACCTGGTTTGACAGCATTCTTGGTATCATCACAATCCAATTTATTCGCTACATATCCTGCAGGAGCATTGCAAGCAATTACACTGTCAGATCCATTACCAAAGTTATCCCCGTCTGCGTCGCGGTAGAATACTGACTTGACTCCCTCATCAATCACCCCGTTGCAATTATTGTCCAGACCATCGCAAGTCTCAATAGCTCCCGGTCTGACGGTGCTTTTACTATCGTCGCAATCCGTCTTATTCGAAACATATCCGGCAGGTGCGCTACAGGCACTTATACTATCGGAACGATTGCCAAAACCATCTCCATCCGCATCACGGAAAAATATTGATTTCACTCCTTCGTCGATGGTTCCATTACAATTATTGTCAATTCCATCACAGATCTCCACAGCCCCCGGTTTAACCGCACTTTTGCTATCATCGCAATCGGTATTATTATTCACATATCCATTCGGTGCTGAACAAGCTTGTACCGGAATGGATGCATTTCCATACGTATCTCCGTCGGCATCCCGATAATACGTATTGAGAACACCTTCATCTACGGAGCCATTGCAATTATTATCCACGCCATCGCAAATCTCCGAGGCACCAGGTTTGATAGCAGCGCTTTTATCATTGCAATCCGTATTAAGAGTACTGTATCCCGTGGGAGGACTGGACGCATTGGGTGCACAGAGATTAACCGCTTGGCCAGACCCAAATCCATCTCCATCTCCGTCTACATAAAATGGAAATGTCCCTGAGATAGTAAAACAATTAGTACATCTCCAGGTCTTTTGAGCAATCGCGGTAGCTGTCGCAGAATTGAGATCAAAGGCGACATCGTGGAATACGACACCACTATAAACGCCGGAAGGCGTGCCGGAAGGTATTGTCAGAGATCCTGATAATTTAGTGGGGCTGGAAACGGATACACTTGATAACGATATGGTCGTAGGAGTCAATATTTGCACGATGGTGGTCGTGGCCTGCTGGAAAAACAATCCGGAAGAAGTATTGCCATTACTTGTCACGGTCACAGTAAATGCAGACGATCCGGGACAACCACTGGAAGGTGAAAATGAAAACCCGGTAGGTGTTTGACCGATCAAACTCCCGACGGATAACAAAGTCAAAAAAGACAACAAACTCTTTCTTATTCCGATCATGTATATTGTTCCTAAACACCTGAACGAAAAAATCTGAAAGAAGTAAGTCCTGTAAAGAATTGTACGTTGTTAAATAAAGGAAATTAATTATTATTGCTTATCTACAAATTAACTTTCTATCTGGATTAAGTAACCCTGTGATTCATTCATTCATTTTATAACTATCTTAGAGCATAAATTCGAGATCTGTTAAAAATTATGGTTAAAATAAAATTTTTTCTTTTATTTCTTATTTTACAAAATACGATCTATGCCCAAACTAAGAAAGATTGGATTTCTCTGTTTAACGGTAAAGATCTCACAGGATGGAATGTAAAAATCCACCATCATGAATACAATGAAAACTGGGGTAATACATTTAGAGTGGCGGATGGAAAAATAGAGGTCAGTTATGATCAATATGGGGATTTTAATGACCAGTTTGCACATTTGTTTTATCAAAAACCCTTCTCCTACTTTCATTTGACAGCGATGTATCGTTTTAAAGGAGAATTGCAAAGAGGGGCGCCTTCGTATACGATGCTCAACAGTGGCATCATGTATCATTCACAAGATCCTAAAAACATTCTCAAGGAACAAGACTGGCCCATCTCCATTGAATTTCAGTTATTGGCAGGCTTAGGGGACGGCAATCCGAGGCCTACCGGAAATATGTGCAGCCCGGGAACTGATATCGAATACCAGGGGAAAAAATATCCTGGTCATTGTCTCAATAGTAGCAGCGATACGTATCCAAAAGATGCATGGGTAAAAGCCGATCTTATTGTGTATGGCGATTCGCTCATACAGCATTATATCAACGATAAACTGGTACTCGAATACAATCATCCTACTATGGGTGGAGGGGTAGCGAACCGCTATGATCCTGCCGTATGGGAACCGGGCAAACCTCTTAAAGAAGGATTTATTGCGTTGCAGAGCGAAGGACAACCTGTAGAGTTTAAAGATATACGACTGCTTAACCTGGTTGGATGCATGGATAAAAAAGCAAAAAATTATAAATCCTATTTTGTAAAAGGGGATACTAGTTGTAAATATTGAGAAAATAAAAAAATGTGTCATCCTATTAAGCTTTTAATTTTCCGTATAGTCAAATTAAAATTTATCCGAAAAGAATGAATATTAGATTTAAAGAGATTTGGGGACCACTATATTTATTAATTTCATGTGCTTGTTTTGCCCAAGGGCCTTATATTATTTTGGGTAGACCTACTGATAAATCTATTACGGCAAGCGTATTATTCGACCAAAATGCAAGCTATTTTTTTGAATATGGGACTCAAAAAGGCCAATACTCTGCAAAATCCAAGACCTTTGAGGCTATCTCGAAAATACCAATCCAATCTGAGTTAACTGATTTACTACCTAATACCCGGTA
>CALMKY010000734.1 GCA_937867195.1 uncultured Saprospiraceae bacterium
GCCGTGCCAAAGAAGTAGGAATCAGAAAAGTAGTGGGTGTGCACAAATCAGGTCTGATGGTACAGTTTTATACAGAGTCTTTCCTGATATGCACGATTGCTTTTAGTATCGCTATCCTCCTGGTAAAAATAGTGCTGAAGCCATTTTATTCTTTCCTGGACATATCCGTAGACAGTTCATTTTTAAACAATCCCATCGTATTTTATTTTATCGGTGCCCTATTCATCCTGACTGCTTTGATTGCCGGCAGTTACCCGGCCTTGATTCTCTCCCAATTCGTGCCCATCGATGTATTGAAAGGTAAATTTTCTGCACACGGTCAAAAAGCATGGTTGAGGAAAAGTATTCTTGTCTTTCAATTTGTTGCCTCTATTGGTTTGGTTATTTGCGTAATCACTACTAAGAAACAACTGAATTATCTCAAAACGAAAGATCTCGGATTTATCCAATCTCAAGTGTTGGCGATTCCGACAGATGGATCGATCAATAAAAGTCTACTCAGTTTTAAAAACGATCTTTATACATTGGCCGGTGTACAATCTATTACGACAGCCACTACTCCATTTTATAAAGGGTATAATGCATGGTTTGCTGAATCCATTAAATCCAAAAAAAATGTAATGGTGTATTCAATGACCGCTGATGAAAATTTTTTCAAAACGCTGGATTTGCAATGGGATCAATTGCCAGTAAATATGAAAGATCTTGATAAAAAAATCTATATTAACGAAGTAGCCATTCATGAACTGGAATTGGATAAAAATGAAAAAAAACCATCGATCCGTTTGGGTAAAAACAATCTGGAAGTAGGAGGTATATTAAAAAATTTTCATTTTAACGGATTGCATGAACCAATCCATCCGATGGCCATTGCCATTTATCCCGAAACAATGATTGACTTTGAAAAAGAAGGGCGTAACCCTACTGTCTACGTTAGATTTGAAGCCGGATCTGACTTGACTCATAACATTAAGACCATTCATAAACTCTATGAAAAATACAATGCAGAAAGTCCATTTGAATACTACTTTTTAGATGAAGCCTTTAACGATACGTTTAATACAGAAAGCAGGCTCCACAAGATGTTTACCGTATTTACGGTCATCGCCATCCTGATTGCCTGTCTTGGATTATTAGGGCTCATCTCTTTTTCATCAGAAACCCGTACGAAAGAAATTGGAATAAGGAAAGTTTTAGGTGCTTCCGTCGGTCACATCGTCCTACTACTGTCAAAAGAATTCATACAGCTTATATTTATTGCGTTCATTATATCTGCACCCATGGTTGGATATTGGATGAATGCATGGCTGCAGGATTTTGCTTTTCATATTGATTTGTCTATTTGGACGTTCGTAGCTACTGCCTTCATCATTGGACTGATCGCCATCATTACTTTAAGTACACAAAGTATTAAGACCGCATTGGCAAATCCGGTTAAATCTCTTAGAAACGAATAAATCGTAAAATATTGAATCAGTAACCCAAAACTCGATATGTTTAAAAATTATTTAAAAATTACCTGGCGGAACATTGTCAAAAACAAAACGTATTCAGCTATTAATATTTTAGGATTGAGCCTGGGCATTAGCATGTGCATGCTTATATCTCTTTTTGTGAAAGATGAACTTAGTTTTGACCAGAATCAGAGTCATAAAAATGAAATATATCGCCTGGTCGTGGATGAAAAATCACCTGCAGGCGAAAGCTTTAAATATGGAGCCACCGGTATGGTACACGGCCCCTCCTTTGCCAGGCAAGTCCCGGAAATAAAGGAGTTTGTACGTACCGTAGGTGAGCAATTTAATATTAAAAAAGACCAGGATGTCTTCACCCAATCCGCATACAAAGTGGATAGTAATTTTTTTAATTTGTTTGATGCACAATTTATAGAAGGCTCAAAAAACAAAGTAATTTCAGACCCATATAGCATAGTGCTATCGGAAGAAGTCGCACATCGGTTTTTTGGAAAAGAGGATGCTTTGAATAAAGTTTTACAAATTGAAATCAATAATAAATTTGAGAATTATGTAGTGAAGGGTGTCGTGAAGAAAGCGCCATTAAATTCTTCTATGAACCTGGATCTGATCATGCCGTTTAATTATAACGATCCTCCTGATGATCAGTGGATTAATTTTTATCTGAATACATTTTTTAAGATCAAAGAAGGTACCCATCTGGCAATCGTTGAAAAGAAAATACAATCCATTTTTTTAACCGAAGCTAAAAATCAATTGGAAGAAGCAAAACAGAAATGGAAATACAATAACAGTCTCAACTTTAAACTTCAACCGTTCCTGGATATCCATCTGGACAGGAATTTTAAGGCACACAGCGGCATGAAGGAATCATCCAATACATTACTATCTGTATTTCTTTCTGGCATAGCTATATTTATTTTAATCATAGCCTGTATCAATTTTGTCAATATCTCAATATCCCATTCAATCATAAGGGGCAAAGAAATCGGCTTGCGAAAAGCAATAGGTGGTCAACGAAAGCAATTGATGTTGCAATTTCTCAGTGAATCTTTTTTATTAAATTTTATTGCGTTTATCCTTGCCGTCGTATTAACTCAACTGGCCTTGCCAACTTTCAATGCCGTATCATCTAAGTCCCTTTCCTTTTCGTACCTTTTTGATACAAAGCTTATCGTACTATTTACCTCCATATTTCTTATCACAGGCTTATTGGCAGGATTTTATCCGGCCTTGGTACTTTCAGGATACCGACCCGTGGATACATTGTATGGCCGATTCAAATTATCAGGCAAGAATCTACTTCAAAAATCACTCATTGTATTGCAATTTACAATGGCATCCTTTTTTATTATCATTACATTGATCCAATACAGACAGGTAAATTTATTCGTCAGTAAAGATTTAGGTTATGATGATAAAAACGTGGTAATCGTTACACAGGATGCCCGGTTACAGGTTCAAAGTGGTGAGCTCTTTGTAAATGAATTATTAAAGGAAAAAAATATAATTGCGGTGGCGCCAAGAAACTGGGGCACCTGGAATACGATGGCTTATGTCAATGATAATCAACAAATGGGACCCGACATGAATGTAGTGGATGGCAGATTTTTTGATGTCTTGAAAATTAATATATTGGATGGTCGTGGTTTCAGCAAAGAGTTTGGAGCAGACAGCACGTTGTCCGTGCTGGTAAACGAAGCCTTTGTTAAAGAAGCAGGATGGAAACATGCGATCGGTCAAACCGTGAAAATCATGAATCGGGACCCCTATCAAGTCGTCGGGGTCGTACAAGATTATCATTTTTCATCCTTGTATGAAAAAGTAAGGCCCCAGCTGTTTACATGCAATACAAAATATGGAACGTACAACACATTTTACATAAAAATCAATGAGCCCAATACTCCGCAAACTCTTGAATATATCAAGTCGGTTTTCAAAAAAGTATATCCGACGAAGCCGTATGGGTATGAATTTCTATCCAATATAAACCTGAAACAATATGAGAAAGAACAACAAATGAAAAAAATATTTCTTTGGTCAGCTCTCATCACCATAGTAATTTCATGCATGGGCTTGTTTGGCTTATCGATCCTGACCGTCGAAAAAAGACAAAAAGAAATAGGCATACGCAAAGTATTGGGAGCCACCGTCATCCAGATAGCTCAAAAATTCTCCATGGATTTTTTAAAATTGGTATTCCTGGCATTTGCAATCGCTGTACCCATAGCCTATTGGGCTGGTAACACTTCTTTACATTCTTATCCTTATCGTATTGAAATCGGTCCGGATCTTTTTGCAGTCTGCTTTTTAATATTATTGTTCGTCACCTTACTAACCGTAAGTTACCAGGCCATCCGTGCGGCGATGGGCAATCCGGTGAAATCCATCCGCATGGACTAAACAAACCCATATGAATCCTCTTTTAAAATGAAATGATTGCGCTACTTCTTGAATTTAATGCAGATGCTGAACCTTTTTTATAAAATGACCATCCGGACTTTAAGTTTGAAAAAAAGTATTCTGATGAATCAAATTTCAGGTCTGACCATCGAAAGAACTTCTTCTATACATATCTTTTCAGCAAACCCGTTTAAACCCGGTTTTGATCAATATCAAAACGATTCTGGCAGCGCTAAGCAATCCCTTTCAAATCATTAAGAACAGAATAAATATCTATATATGATCTACAATTATTTAAAGTCTTCGTGGCGGAATTTGATGAAAAATAAAATTTTTTCATTAATCAATATTCTCGGCTTGGCACTTGGTCTGACAGCTTGTGTGCTGATCTTACAATATGTGAGTTTTCATTTGAGTTATGACCGGTTCAATGATCATGTCACCGATATTTATCGTGTCGTCAACGATCGATATCAAAATGGCAAACGGATTCAACATGGAACCATCACGTATTCGGCAATTGGTAAAGCCATGCAGGATGACTTCCCTGAAGTGAGCGATCATTGTCGTGTAGAACCATTTGGCAAATCGATTATTTCCAATCAATTAAAAAAAATTCCCGATCAAGAGGTTTTGGCGGTGGATCATTCATTCACGACGATGTTCTCATATCCGTTGATTGCCGGAGATGTGCAGACTGCATTGGAAAAGCCATATTACGCGATCCTGACTGAAAATTCGGCTCGCAAGATCTTTGATATTAAGAAGGATGA